>JBJXGY010000014.1:0-3292 GCA_046160185.1 Gaiella sp.
CGGCGCCACGTGTGTCGTGGCGCCGCCCCGGCCGCATCGGTCCGATCAGGCGTCGCAGCGGCCGACCAGCTCCGCCGCCACCGGCCTCGACTTGTGTCCGGCCTGCTGCATGATCGGCGGCACCTCCGGATCCGAGACGAAGCTCTGCCAGCCCTCTGCGTCCCAGTCGAAGATGGCCCACAGCCGATCCGGCTCGGAGGGATCGCGGAAGACCGTTGCGCCTTTCGATCCGTGCTGCTTGCGCTTCTCGGCCCCCAGGGTCGAGAAGATCTTCATGAACTGGTCGAGATCCTCGACCTGTGTCGTTGCGAGGAGCATGTCGTTCTCCTTTCGTGGTGCGTCGATGGGATGGACTTCGCGGGTCAGCCGGCGAGAGCAGCGGCTTCGACCTGTTGCTCCTGAGGATCGACAGCGCCGAGGCTCTCGACGATCTCGAAGCGGCCGCCCCGGGCCTGCGCGATGTACATGTTGAGGCGCAGGTGGTGCTGGCCGGGAGCCATCGCCGCCGGGCCGCCCGGGCCCTCGGCGATCTCTGCCCGATCGAGCGCCGCGATCACGTCGGCCTGGTCGAGCGAGCCAGCCTCGCTCACGGCGGCGGCCCAGAGCCGCAGTCCACGGTAGAGGCCGGAGCACGCGCCACCGCCCGTGAACATCGCGTCGCCGGGGTAGAGCGCGTTGTACTGTGCCAGAAGCTTCTGGCTGAACGGATCCTCGACGGCCTGGTAGTAGTCGAGGCAGCTGTAGAGGCCTTCGCAGTGCGCGGCCGGCATCACGTTCAGGAAGTTCTCGTCCATGTACGTGCAGACGAGGTGCCCGCCGCGGGCGGCGAAGCCGGAGTCGTACAGCTCCTCGAAGAACGGCGACAGCCCGGGCGGCACGATCGTGTTGAAGACGACGTCGGCGCCGGTCGAGGTGATGCGCTCGACGGTCGCAGCGTAGTCCGTATGGTCGAGCGGGTAGTACTCCTCGCCGACGATCTCGCCGCCGTTCGCGGTGACCGCCTCCCGGACGCGTTCGTTCAGGACGTGCGGCCAGATGTAATCGGCCGAGGGTAGGTAGAACCGCTTCGCACCCGTCCGCTCCATCAGCCACGGGATCAGCGGGTCGACCTGCTGTGCAGGCCCGGGGCCGGTGCAGAAGATGAGCGGGTCGGACTCCTGCCCCTCGTACTGCTCCGGGTAGATGTAGAGCGTCTTGCCCTCCACGACGGCCGGGCCCTTGATCGCCTGGCGTGTGGAGCTGTAGATGCCGCCGAGGATGACGTCGACGTTGTCCTCCTGCACGAGCTTCTCTGCCTTCTTTGCCGCGACGGTGTCATCCGTCGCGCTGTCCTCGAGGCAGAGCTCCAGCTGGCGTCCGAGCAGGCCGCCCTTGGCGTTGATGTCGCCGATCACCATGCTGGCGACGTTTGCGTTGGCGACCCCGATGAACGAGAGCGGTCCGGTCTGGTCCGCGATCACTCCCACCTTGACGGTGCGTGCACTCGACATGATTCCTCCGTCTCTGACGCGTTCCCGCTGCCGAGCACTCACTCGACTGGTACGCGCCTGGTGTGAAAGGATGGAACCAGATCGCTCGCGCCGATACATCGGGAGTACGCCCTATCTTTTCTCCATCACTCCGCCTGGCAGAGCTCGTCGCGACGCTGGCGCTCGCGCAGGACAACGCCTTCGGCCAGCCGCTCGAGTCGCAGCTGCGCTCGTGCCTCCTCGCGAGTTGGCTGTGCGAGGAGGCGGAGTTCGACGACGAGGTGAGGACGGACGCCTACTGGGTCTCGCTCCTGCGCTACATCGGCTGCACCGGTCACGCGCACGAGGTCGCCACGCTGTTCGGCGACGAGATTGCGATCCGGGCGCAGACGCTCGTCCACGACGCCGGGAACCCCGCCGAGGTGATGCGCGACGTCGTCGAGTACGCGACCGCGTGGCGTCCCGAAGAGGAGCGTGAGGCGGTCGTCAAGATGATCCAGGAGGGGGCCCACGAATGGGCGGTGCACAACTTCGCCTCAGGCTGCGAGGTAGCCGACATGCTCGTCGTGAGGCTCGATTTCGGGCAGAGCATCCGTGACGCTCTGGCGTGCACGTTCGAGCGCTGGAACGGCAAAGGGTTTCCGCGGCATGTCGGCGGCGACGCGATCCCGCTGCCGATGCGGATCGTCCACCTGAGTCACGACATGGAGGCGATCGGCCGCCTCTTCTCCCCCGGGCAAGCCATCACCGCGGCCCGTGACCGTCGGGACGAGACCTACGACCCGGCGCTCGCCGACCTCTTCCTCGAGCACGGCGCCGCCTGGTTCGAGCGGCTCCGCGAGACTGAGCCGTGGGACGCCGTCCTCGAGCTCGAGCCCGAGCCCCGACAGACGCTGGAGGGCGAGGCGCTCGACCACGCGCTCGAGGTCGCGGCCGACTTCATCGACCTCAAGTCGACGTACTGGGGCGGCCACAGCCGCCGCTGTGCGCAGCTCGCCGCGGATGCCGCGCGCGTGCTCGGGCTGCCCAAGGAGGACACGAACGCGCTTCGCCGCGCGGCGCTCGTGCACGACTTCGGCACGAGCGCGGTGCCGAACTCGATCTGGGACAAGCCCGGCCAGCTCACGCGAACCGAGTTCGACCGCGTCGAGCTCCACCCAATGCTCACCGAGCAGATGCTCCGCCGCTCGCCGGCCTTCGCCGCCCTGACCCCGCCCGCCTCTGCGCACCACGAAAAGTGCGACGGGTCGGGCTACCACCGGCGGCTCCGATCGGACACCGGCGACCGCGCAGCGTGCGTCCTCGCCGCAACCGAGATCTACGTCGGCATGACGAGCGAGCGCGCAGATCGGCTGCGATTCTCCGATGACGAGGCCGCCGCAGAGCTGCGCCGCCTCGAATCGGAGGGTGTGCTCGAACCGAGCGCAACACGCGCCGTCCTCGTCGCCGCCGGGCACGGCGAGCCCAGAGCCAGAACGCCGAAGCGGCCCCAGAACCCGGGCGGGCTGTCACGCCGCGAGGTCGACGTGCTCCAACTCGCTGCGCGCGGGCTCACCACGCGCGAGATCGCAGAGAAGCTCGTCATCTCCCCCAAGACCGCCGACCACCACATCCAGCACATCTACACGAAGATCGACGTCTCGACCCGAGCCGCCGCCGCCCTCTGGGCGATGCAGAACAACTACGTCGCCAGCTGAGGCGGCGGCAACGCGGGAGCACACCGGGCGAGTTCGATGCGCCGCGGAGCGGGCGAGCCGGACCGGTGTTCCGGCGGCCGGACGGCAATCCTCACGTCCGGGCTCGTACGAGACGCTGCTAGTGGA
>JBJXGY010000015.1:0-9040 GCA_046160185.1 Gaiella sp.
GGCCGAGCCTAGATGATCGTCAGCACGCCGAACCCTGGTGCACCCTCACCCGGCGCGCATCCGCGCGTTGCGGGGAGCGCGTTCGATCTCGGCGAGCGCGAGCTGCTCGAGCACCGGCGGCACATACACCGCGAAGCGGCCGCGGAGACCCTTCTTGAGGCCGTACCAGCCGCCGATGGGGTTGTCGGGCGCCCTTCCCCATGCCTCGACGGTGCCCTCCGTCGCGGGCTTCTGCTCGTCGGCTGCACCCAGCGGCACCCAGTCGCCCGCCGTCTTCAGCATCGCGTGCAGGTCCTCGACGCACCGCAGCTGGTAGGAGAGCCGGGTCGAGCCCACCTGGCAGACGAGCGCGGGCGGGTCGGCGCTCTCGTCGCGCCAGGCTTGGTATTCGGACTTGCCGCTCGGCGTCGTGAGCGTCCACGGGCTGTCGGGCGTGCCGGCACCACTCATCGTTCCTCCGTTCCCGCCGCATGCGCGGCCATGTAGTCGTTGTACGGATCAAGCACCCTCTGCCAGCCGCGTGTGTTCCCCTCACGCCAGGCCGGGCCCTCGTCACCGAGCCGCTCCCAGCCACCATGCTCGATCTCGACGCGGGTCGTGCCTCCCGTCTCGACGAAGCGAATCTCGACGTCCGTGCCCTGATCGGGAGACCGGCCGATATGCCAGAGGTACGCGAAGCGACGCGGTGGCTCCCAGGCCGTGATCGCTCCCCATACGATCTCCTCGCCGGCGCTCGTCCGCTCGAGCAGCCGGCCACCGACCCCGGGCTCGATGATCACCGTCGTGTCGGGGTCGCCGCTGCTCGAGTGACCTCGCGGCCACCAGGCGGCGATGTGCTCGGTCCACGAGCGGAATGCCTCGTCGGCGGCACAGGCAACGTCGAAACCGAAGCGGAGCGGCTCGCTCACCTGTTCTCCGCGTAGAGCCGGAACCGCACGGCCGCCTCGCCCCATACCGACTCGAGGTATCGGCGGAGCTCACTCAGCCCTGCGTCCTGGACGCGGTAGATGTGCTTCGTTCCATCGACCTCGCCTGCGACCAGCCCCGCTTCCTTCAGCAATCGCAGGTGCCGCGATACCGCCGGCCTGCTGATCGGCATCTCGTCGGCGATCTCACGCACCGACCGTGGACGGACGCCGAGGAGCGAGACGATCGTGCGCCGGTTCTCGTCGGCGAGCGCTTCGAACGGGTCGCCGGAGGGAACGATCGCCACACCCCGATGGTAACACGGGGGTTACCGCAAGGCATCGTTGCGGGCGAGGACGGCACGCATGGCCACCACAAGCTCCGGGAGGTGAGTCGTGACGGCCGTGAGATGCGTGCCAGGGATCTCGGAGACACGCGCCTCTACCCCCACGCTGCGCCAGCGGGCGATGGCATCGGAGGCGGGATAGCGCTCGCCGTCGGGCCAGAGAAGCTCGATTGCCCGGTGGTAGCGGCGCGGCACGTAGGAATCGAGCGCACGATTCCACGCTCGCCAGGTTTCGGTGGTCTCGCGTTCAAGGAGATCGACCCGGAGTAGCGCCAGCGCTCTGTTGCGCATCGCGGCGAACAGCGCCGCCTCGCGGCCGGGGTCGATGCGCAGCAGCCGCGCGGCAACGGCCGTGGCCACCCTGGCCGCCCTGGCAGCCCGCATCACCGCCGGCCCTCCTGGCGGCGGGGCGGAGCCGACGAGCACGATCGTCACGGAAGCGCCGCCCCGCTCCAGCCGCCGTGCCATCTCGAGCGCGACACGCCCGCCGAGGTTGCAGTGTCCCCCGACGACGTATGGCCCGCTCGGGAGCAGCTTCCGGACCGCCTCGACTCGCTCGTCGGCCATCCGTTCCACCGAAGGCGGGACGGCCGAGCCGAGGAACCCGTGAGGCATGACCGAGTAGAACGGGTGCGGAGCGAGGGCCGCGCCCAGCCGCCGCGCGTAGAGCCCGCCGCCGGTGAAGTCCCCGTGCACCCACAGGATCGGAGCCTCGCCCGGCTCGCCAGCCGCCAATTCGATCACCGGCCCGTCGTCCAAAGGCCGCTCCGAGAGCAGAGCCTCGGCCAGCTCCAGGATCGTGCGGTTTCCGACGACGACGGAGTAGGGAAGCTCACGTCCCACGAGCTCGGAAAGCTCGGCGAGGAGCTCCGCCGCGAGCAGCGAATCTCCGCCAAGCTCCTCGAACGGATCCTCGCGTCCCACGGGCGACACCCCGAGCAGCTCCTCCCAGAGCTGGGCGAGCTGCGCCTGGAGGATGGACGCGGGCGGCAGATAGTCGGTGTCCAGCTGTGGACGCGTCCGCAGGCCTTCCGCGAGACGGGAGACGTCGACCTTTCCGTTCTCGTTCAGCGGCAGGCTGTCGACCACGACGAACCTGCCGGGAACGTTCCACGCGGGGAGCCCGCTCAGCGCGTGCCGGAGCGCACCCGTCGTGGGCGGTGTGCCCGCAGCAGGCACAACGGCGGCGAGCACGGTTGGTTCGCGGCCGGCGCGCTCGACGATCCCGACGGCAGCCTGGCGGACAAGCCTGCTGTCGAGGAGCCGCCGCTCGATTGCCTCCACCTCGACACGGTGCCCGCGAACCTTGACCTGCTGGTCTCGCCGTCCGAGGTACTCCAGGCAGCCGTCATCGTGGAGGCGCCCGAGGTCGCCGGTCCGGTACTCCCGGAGAGCGGTGTCGCCGGGCATCGCACGGAACCGCTCTGCCGTCAGCTCCGGTCGTCGCCAGTACCCGAGGGCGAGGTAGCGGCTGGTGACCGCGATCTCACCGATCTCGCCCGGGCCGGCCTCCTCCCCGCCGTCGCCGATCAGGGAGACGTGGATGTCCGGGACGGCGTAGCCGATCGGGAGCGCGCTGTGCTCCACGATCGTGTCGTGGCGGGCGAGGAACTGGCGAACGAGCCCGCACTCGGTCGCGCCGAGCCCGTTGGCAAGCACGGCGCCCGGCCCGAGACGTTCGCGGAACAGTTCGAAATCGCCGATCGTTGCGCGGTCACCTTCGAGGCGGACCACCCGGACGGAGGAGAGGTCGGCCCGAGACGACACGGCCAGGCGAAAGAGCGCCGGAACGGAGTGGTACATCGTCACGCGCTCGTGCTGCAGCCAGGCGCCGAGATCTCGTCCCGCGCGCGCCGGGTCGACCAGGCAGGCCGTGGCGCCGTTGAGGAGCGCGCCGAACATGCTCGACACCGCCCCGCTGAACCCCGGCCGCTGCAGCAGCGTGAGCCGGTCGCCGGGCGCGATCTTCAACCGGTTCGTGTACCGCAGGATGTTGTGGAGAACGTTCCGGTGGCAATCGACCACGCCCTTCGGCGAACCCGTCGTGCCGGTGGTGTAGTAGACGTAGGCCGGGTCGGTCGCAGTCGCCTCCGCCTCGGCGCCCGCTCGTGGCAGGTCGCGCGTGACGTCGACGCATCGATCGACGGCGAGGGCCGAGGCGAGCGAAGACGTCTCCGGGCTGCTGAGCACCACACCGGGACAGGCGTCGTCAAGGATGAAACGGAGCCGGTCGAGGGGCAGAGCCGGATCGAGGGGGACGTACGGGGCCCCGCTCGCGAGCACGCCGAGGATGGCCGGCACAAGAAGCGACTCGTGGTCGAGGAGCACGGCGACCGGGCGGCCCTGTTCGCGGGCGATCAGTGCCGCGGCGATGCGTCTCGCCAGATCCTCGACTTCCTCGTAGGTGAACGACTGGCCCTCACCGGCGACCGCGGCGTGCCGAGGGGCACGACGCGCGACCTCTGTGAAGCGCCGCCAGAGCGAGCCCTCGAGCGCCTCACGGGGAAACGGCCTGAAGTCGGGGCTGGCTTCGATCTCCAACATGCTCACGTCGGATCCTGACACTTGCCTGGCACGGCGGGCCACAGAGCCTGGCATGTACTAGATGATTGATCGGTGATAGGGGTGCGGTCGGGGGCGTTCACGACCAAGCAGCGTGCGGTGATCGGCTGGGGTCAGTACCGGAGCTGTACGGGTCACAGACGAGCGCCGCACGATGCGCCGTGTCGTGGGCGTCATCCGGACGTGCCGGAATTGCCGATCAATCATCTAGCTTCCCGAGCGGAAACTGTCACGAAGGGAGGCCGATATGTCGAGACCCGTCACGCTCTTCACCGGCCAGTGGGCCGACCTGCCGCTGGCGGACCTGGCGCCCAAGGTCGCTGCCTGGGGATACGACGGCCTCGAACTCGCCTGCTGGGGCGATCACTTCGAGGTCGACCGGGCGCTCGCGGACGACGGCTACTGCCGGGCGAAGCGCGAGTTGCTGGAACAGCACGGTCTCGGTTGCTGGTCGCTGGGCGCTCACCTCGTGGGGCAGGCGGTCTGTGACCGCATCGATGCCAGGCACCGCGCGATCGTGCCACCGGAGATCTGGGGTGACGGCGATCCCGCCGGTGTGCGCACCCGTGCCGTGGAGCGGATGAAGGACACGGCGCGGGCCGCCGCTGCGTTCGGCGTGACGCAGGTGAACGGCTTCACCGGATCGCAGATCTGGCACCTCCTCTACTCGTTCCCGCCCAACGACTTCGCGGAGGTCGAGCGCGCGTACGAGGAGTTCGCGGAGCTCTGGAACCCGATCCTGGACGTGTTCGATCACGAGGGCGTGCGCTTCGGGCTCGAGGTGCATCCGACGGAGATCGCCTACGACTTCGTGACCACGCGCAAGGCGCTCGACGCGCTCGGCAACCGCCCCGCGTTCGGCATCAACCTCGACCCCTCCCACTTCGCGCACCAGTCGCTCGACACCGCGCAGTTCGCGCTCGAGTTCGCCGACCGCATCTACCACGTCCACATGAAGGACTCGCTGAAGCGCCTCGACGGACGCCGCTCGATCCTCGCCTCGCACCTCAGCTTCGGGGAGGAGATGCGCGGCTGGGACTTCGTCTCCCTGGGCCACGGCGACGTCGATTTCGGCGCCTTCATCCGCGCGCTCAACCGGATCGGCTACCACGGCCCGCTCTCGGTGGAGTGGGAGGACAGCGGCATGGACCGCGAGTACGGCGCGCGCGAGGCCCTCGAATTCGTGCGTCGCGTGGACTTTCCCGCGTCGGCCCGCGCGTTCGACGCGGCGATGCAGCGGGACTGAGCGTCCCCCGTTGCCGGTTGTCTACACCCGTGCGAACCGCCTCACGGTCTGCAGGAGCTCTTCCGTCTTCTCGGCCGCGCCCTCGCCCGACGCGATGGCGTCGTGGACGCAGTGCCGCACGTGTGCGTCGAGGATGGTGAACGCGAGTGACTCGAGTGCCGTGTTGACCGCAGCGATCTGGGTCAGGATGTCGATGCAGTAGCGGTCGTCCTCGACCATGCGCTCGATACCGCGCACCTGTCCCTCGATCCGGTGCAGCCTGTTGACGACGGCCTCCCGGTGAGGGCTGTATCCATGCTGGTCGGCCACGATCTGCGTGGTCATGATGCTTGCCCCCGGAGGTGGTGTCCGCTCTCGCGAATTCCGGCTCGGGAAGACCGCCGTTCTTGCCCCCAGAGCCGGTATCCGCTCTCGCGGATTCCGGATCGGGAAATGCCTTGGGGCGGCCGCTGACGTGGCCGGCCGCAACCATACGACGCAAGGCTAAGAGTGGACAGAGGGCGTCTCATATTGCTCCTCCCGTGCGCCGAGGGCGGAATCGCCGCAGGCGCAGACTGTTGGTGACGACGAAGAGGCTGGAGGCGGCCATCGCGGCCGCGGCGATGATCGGCTCCAGCAGACCGAATGCCGCAAGCGGAAGAGCGGCCACGTTGTAGGCGAAGGCCCAGACGAGGTTGACCCGGATCGTGCCGAGCGTGCGCCGGGCGAGGCGGATCGCGTCGGGCGCCGCCGCCAGCCCGCCGGAGGCGAGCGTGATCTCCCCGGCTTCGATCGCCACGTCGGTGCCGCTGCCCATGGCCAGCCCGAGATCGGCCTGCGCGAGCGCGGCGGCGTCGTTGATCCCGTCGCCCACCATCGCCACCACGTGGCCGTCGAGTTGCAGGCGCCTGATCTCCCGCAGCTTGTCTTCGGGGAGCAGCCCCGCGGACACGCTGGTGATCCCGACGTCGCGAGCGACCTGCTCCGCGGTCTCGGCAGTGTCGCCGGTGAGCATCACGAGGTCGAGCCCGAGCGCGCGAAGCTCGGCCACGGCGGCAGGCGCCGCCGGCCGCACGGTGTCGCGGACGGCGAGCATCCCGCGCACGGCGCCCTCCCAGGACACCTCGATTCCCGAGGCGCCACGACCGATGGTCACGGCTCGCCCATCAACCGCTCCCGTCACTCCCTGGCCGGGAAGGCTCCGGAACGCCGCGACGGCAGGCAGCGTCCCCAGCTCGGCACGAGCCGCTTTCGCGACAGCCCGCCCCACCGGGTGCTCGGAGGCCGACTCGACCGCTCCGGCCAGCCGTAGGATCTCCTCCCGCGTGGTGTCGCCGCGCGGGGCGACTTCGACGAGCTCGAGCGCCCCCTCGGTGAGCGTACCGGTCTTGTCGAAGACGATCGTGTCGACGCGCCGCGCCAACTCTAGAACCTCGGGCCCGCGGATCAGCAGCCCGAGCTCGGCGCCGCGACCGGTCCCGGCGAGGAGGGCCGTCGGTGTGGCGAGGCCGAGCGCGCAGGGGCAGGCGATGATGAGCACTGCGACGGCCGCGGTGAAGGCGTCGCCCGCGCCGCGTCCGGCCAGCAGCCAGCCCGCGAGCGTGGCGAGCGCGAGCGCGATCACGATCGGGACGAAGACCGCGGAAACGCGGTCGGCCAGGCGTTGCACGGGCGCCTTCCCGGTCTGCGCGTGCTCGAGCAGCCGGGCGATGCGACCGAGTGCGGCGTCGGCTCCGATGCGAGTCGCCCGGACGACGAGCCGTCCGTACGTGTTCACGGAGCCTCCGGCCACGTCGGCTCCGGTTTCGACGTCGGTGGGGACGGACTCCCCGGTCAGCACCGAGAGGTCGAGCGCCGACTCGCCTTCGAGCACCACGCCGTCCGCGGCCACGGTCTCTCCGGGCCGGACGAGGAACACGTCCCCCACGCGCAACTCCGTCACGGGGATCACCGACTCCCGACCGTCGCGGACGAGGGTTGTCTCCCGCGCCCCGTGCTGCAGGAGCGCCTGCAGGGCACCTCTCGACTCCCGGCGCGCTCGTGTTTCGAGCCAGCGCCCGAACAGGATCAGGGCCGTGACCACGGCCGCCACCTCGAAGTACACGTGCGCATCCAGGTCGACGACGAGCACGACGGCCGACCAGCAGAACGCCGCCAGTGTGCCGAGCGAGATCAGCGTGTCCATCGTCGCCGTGCCGTGCCTGGCGCTCCGGAGCGCGGCCAGGTGAAAGCCCCGGCCGCTGACGAACACAACCGGCCCGGCGAGCGCGAACGCCACCCATTCCCATCCGGAAAAACCGGCCCCGGGCACCATCGAAAGCACCGCGATCGGTAGTGCGAGCCCCGCCGCCAGCAGCACAGGGACGCCCGAGACCGGCCGGGCCGCCGTCACCGCCGCAGCCTGCCTCCCAGGCACGTGTGCTCCGTACCCGGCGGCCTCCACGGCCTGCACGAGCGCCCGGTCGGCCATACCGGCGGGCGCCTGCACGGTGGCCCGCTCGGTTGCGTAGTTGACGGTCGCCTCGACGCCGTCGATGCGGTTCAGCCGCCGTTCGATACGAGCTGCGCAGGCGGCGCACGTCATTCCTTCAAGGTCGAGTGTGACCTCCCGCTGCGCCGGTGCAGTGATCGTGGCCACAGCTACTCTGCGGGCCCCTTCAGGGGCTCGCAAGCGTCGCATATGTCGTGGTCTGCCCGCGGATGGTCTGCGTGCACCCACGCTCCGCCCGGCACACGCCACCTGTTCATCAGACCTCGACCCCTGCGACGTCGTACCCGGCGTCATCGATCGCCGCGCGCACGGCGGCATCATCGAGCTCAGGGCCGGTGACGGTGACGTGCTTGGCCTCGAGGTCGACCTCCACACTCTCCACTCCCGGCAGCCGCAGCAGCGCATCCTCGATCGCACGCACGCAGTGCGCACAGTGCATTCCGGGGATCGAGTAGCGCCTGTCGTGCATACCCCCCAAGGGTATCATGTCGGGCCTACCGGGCGAACAGCCTGACGCGAAGCGCTTTTGGAAGAGTCCTTCAACACAGACGACCCCGGGACCGAAGTCTCCGAGGTCGCAAGTGTGAAAGAACGAAACTTGGTAGACCTGATCGAGTCCCTTTCACACCACGCCCTGACCGATGTTCTGGTCACCCTGGGCCGTCGGAATTGGTCGCCGACGTCACCTCGGAGACAGGCCAGGAGGGCCTTGGCTGTCCGGAGGTTCGGTTCGGTCGGCGATGCGGTTTTGGAGGTGTTGCGCCAGTCGACCTTGGAGCTTTCAACGGTCGAGGTTCGGGTAGCGGTGGAGCAGCTGCTTGGCGGGAGAGTGTCAACCTCGTCCGTGAAGAACTCGCTCGCCAGGCGCTGCGGAAAGGAGGATGCTCCGATCGAGCGTGTCGCTGTCGGGCGGTATCGGCTCCGAGAATCGAACTGAAGCGAGACGTCGCTCGCCTGTCAGACACGGCGTCTCTTCTCTTATCGACCCGGCGTCGACCGCTCGAAAGCCTCAAGCACCGCCTTCCCGATCGCACCGGGATCAAGACCCTCAACCCGCAACTGATCGGTCGAAAACATGAACGCCCCGGCACGCTTGGAGCCATCGCTTGGGCTGACACTGAGATGGTCTCCAGCATCGAACACATCGACGTACAGCGCGCCCCGGTTAAACGACCGGTACGTACGGTGCCCCGCCGCATACACCGTGTCTCTGATGTCCGTGGGGTACTCCGGAAGGTCAGGATCCACATAGTTGGCATTCAGAGCGTCAACCACCGCACAACCAATCTCCACAGCAGACGCATCAACATCGAGTCGACGGTGAAATCTTGGCCTCGGGAGGATTCCCGATTCACGGGTACCAAACACCATTGTTTCCACGTAGATGCCGTCGTCCTTTCGCCACACGCCCGCTGCCCGATATCTCGGATAGGGTTCGGACATTTACTTGAAGGTGTCAGTGCTTGCGGTGAGATACTTCACGACAACGCCCTTAGCTTTCTGGCTTCTC
>JBJXGY010000016.1:0-6391 GCA_046160185.1 Gaiella sp.
CGCGATCTCTACGAGTTCCGCCTCCTGATCGAACCCCAGGCCGCCGGCTGGATGGCCGAGTACGCCGATGCGGCGGAGGTCGCCGAGCTCACGGCACTCGCGGACCGCATGGGGCAACTCGCCGAGGACGATGCGGCCCTGCTCGACCTGATGGAGGCCGACCGCATCTTCCACGACCTCGTCTCACGGGCGAGCGACAACGACGTGGTAGCTGCGGTCAGCCGTGACATCCGCGAGGTGATCGGGACGCTGTGGGGCTTCTCGGCCATGGATGCCACCGCTGTGGGTCACGTCGCCGAGCAGCACCAGCTGATCGCCGCCGCCGTCGCCCAACGCGATCCGCAGGCGGCCGCCGAGAGCATGCGCGATCACCTCCTCTGGGCAGCGCGGGCCGACCTGCACGGGCTCGGCGAGCCATTCGGGCTGCGCCTCTTCACCGGGACGAAGACGGCCTAGACATGGGCCTCGTCATCGGTATCGACACGGGCGGCACGTTCACCGACATGGTCGTCCTCGACCCGGCGACGGGTCGCACCGACTCGCTCAAGACGTCGTCGACACCGAGCACGCCCGGCCGGGCGATCGTGAACGCGCTCGACGAAGGCGAGGTGGCGGCGAGCGAGGTCGAGAGGTTTACGCACGGGACGACCGTGGGCACAAATGCGCTGATCGAGCGGACGGGCTGCCGGGTCGCGTTCGTGACGACGAAGGGATTCGAGGACACCCCGTTCATCCAGCGCATCAACCGCAAGGTGCTCTACGACCTGCGCTGGCGGAAGCCGGAGCCGCTGATTGCGAGCAGGCGGCTCTGCCTCGGACTCGACGAGCGGCTCGACGCGACGGGCGCGGAGATTCGGCCGGTCGACGAAGCAGAGGTGAGAGCGCTCGGCCGGACGATCCGGGAGTCCGGCGCCGAGGCGGTGGCGATCTGCCTTCTGTTCTCGTACGTCAGCACGGAGCACGAGGAGCGAGTCAAGCAGATCCTGGCCGAGGAGCTGCCCGACCTCCCGATCTCCGTTTCCCACGAGGTCGCGCCGATCTGGCGCGAGTACGAGCGCTCATCGACGACGATCGCGGACGCGTACCTGCGCCCGCTGCTCGGTAGCTACGTCGCGAGCCTCGACAGCGCTCTGCGCGACGCGGGGATGACGCGGGAGTGGACACTGATGAAGTCGAACGGTGGCGCGATGCTCGCCGATGCGGCAGCTGATGCGCCGATCCAGACCGTCATGTCGGGTCCGGCCGGCGGGATGACCGCTACCGAGCACATCGCACGGGCGCTCGGCGAGCCGAACGTCTTGACGCTCGACATGGGAGGCACGAGCGCCGACGTGGGGATCCTCGTCGATGGCCGCCAACGCCACACCACCGAGTACGAGATCGAGTGGGGCCTGCCGGCCGCGGTGCCGCTGATTGACATCAAGTCGGTGGGAGCAGGGGGTGGCTCGGTCGCGTGGGTCGACGCCGGCGGCTTCCTCCGGGTCGGCCCGAGGAGCGCGGGCGCCCAGCCGGGACCGATCTGCTACGGCCGCGGGGGCGCGGAGGTCACGGTGACCGATGCGAACTTGCTGCTCGGCCGGCTCGACCCCGAGTACTTCCTCGCCGGGAGGATGCGCCTCGATCCGGCGCCACTGTCGGACGCGCTCACGGATCTCGGCGAGCCGATGGGCCTCGATGCGCTCGAGCTAGCGGCCTCGATCGTCGAGATCGCGAACGAGAACATGGCGAGCGCCATCAAGATGGTGTCGCTCGAACGAGGCCACGACCCGCGCCGGTTCGCGCTGCTGGCCTTCGGCGGCGCAGGCCCGCTGCATGCGGCAGCTGTCGCCCGCCTGCTCGGGATCCCCAAGGTGATCATCCCGCAGTACCCCGGGGTTTTCTCTGCGCTCGGTCTGCTCCTCGCCGACATCCGCGTCGACAAGGTGTGGACACAGGCGTTCCGCTCGAACGACATCGAAGCGGCGGTCGTCAACCGGCAGTTCGACCAGATCACGGAGCGGGCCCTCGCCGAGCTCCGGCAGGAAGGCCACACCGGCGAGCCGGAGATCAGACGCGCGATCAACATGCGCTACTTCGGTCAGAACTACGAGCACGAGGTCGAGATCGACGGCGGCGAACTCGACGCCGCGGCGCTCGAGCGCGCCTTCCGCCGCTTTGACGCGCTCCATGCGGAGCGCTACGGCTACACGATCGACGGCGAGGTGATCGAGCTCGTGAGCTTCAAGGTGACCGTGGTCGGCCGCAGACCGCGAATCGACCTCTCCGGGACGGCAACCGCGACGGGCTTCCAACGATCCACGCGCCAGGTGTACGTGCGGGGAGCCGGCTTCGTGGAGGCGGCTGTCGTGCACCGGTCCTCGCTCGAGCCGGACGAGAAGATCACGGGCCCGGCGGTGATCGAGGAAGAGGGCTCGACACTGTTCCTGGAGCCGGGCATGGTTCTCGGGCGGGGGCCGCTTGGCGCGCTGATCATCGAGACAGGTGCCGGAGAGTGAGCGTGCCGGTCATCGACCAGGTCGCCCTGACGGTGGTGGACAACTACCTGACGAGCTGTTGCCGAGACATGGGCGTGACGATGATGACAACCGCCTACTCGCCCATCTTCAACGAGTCCCTCGACTTTTCGTGTGTCATCTTCGATCCCGAGGGCAACCTGCTCGCCCAGGCAGAGTTCTGCCCGTCACAGATCGGGACGATCAAGTTCACCGTCGACTGGACGATCGAGGAGCTTGGGATCGAGGCCTTCGAGGAGGGCGACGTCGTCCTGCACAACGACCCCTACCGCGGCTCGGGGCATGTTCCCGAGCACATGCTGCTGAAGGGGGTGTTCTGGGAGGGTGAGCTCGTCGCCTTCGTCGCCAACGTCGCGCACATGTCGGAGGTTGGCGCCAAGACGCCCGGTGGCCTGTCGGGTGATGCGACCGAGATCTACCAGGAGGGCCTGCTTCTGCCGCCCGTGAAGATCAAGCGCCGCGGCGAGGACGTCGAGGACGTCTGGAGGATCATCCTCTCCAACCATCGCACGCCGCGCGTGACGCTCGGTGACTTCCGCGCGATGATGGGCTCGCTCGACATGGCCGAGAAGCGCCTGCACAAGCTCATCTCGAACTACGGCCTCGACTTCGTCCGTGCCGCCTCCGCGGAGCTGATGGCGATAGCCGAGCGACGGATGCGCGCCGAGCTCGAGGGGATTCCAGATGGCGTCTATACGTTCGAGGACGCGATCGAGGACGACGGGATCACCGATCACGACTACCCGATGCGTCTCTCCCTGACGGTGTCGGGCGGCGACGTGATCGCCGACTTCACGGGTTCGGCGCCGCAGGCGACCGGTCCCGTCAACGCGATCTACGCCGTGACCGCTTCGGCGATCTACAACGCCTTTCTCCACCTCACGGACCCGACGATCCCGAGGAACGAGGGCTGCTACCGCCCGTTCACGATCATCGCGCCGCCGGGGACGATCGTGAACTGCTCTTTCCCGGCGCCCGTCGCGGGCGGGAACACCGAGACGAGCCCTCGGATCACCGACATGGTGTTCGGGGCACTCCAGCACGCGATCCCCGATCGGGTGGCGGCAGCCTGCGGCGGAACATCGTCGCCGTTTCTCTTCGGCGGTACCGACCCACGCACCGGCGAGCCGTACGCGCACTTCCACTTCGAGGGCGTCGGATGGGGTGGACGGCGTGGCCTCGACGGCAACAACATGGTCGTGACGATCAACGGCAACTGCCGCAACACGCCGGTCGAGGTGTTCGAGACCCGCTATCCGGCCTTCCGGATCGAGTCGTACCGGCTCATTGCCGACTCCGGCGGGGCGGGCGAGTTCCGTGGCGGTCTCGGCGGCGAGCGCGTGTTCACCGTGACCGTGCCTGAGGTCACGGTGTCCGCGTTGTTGAACCGGATGAAGACGGAGCCGTGGGGGGTGCTCGGGGGTGGCCCCGGCGCGGTCGGCGGCCTCTGGGTTCGGCGCGGCGGTTCCGGTGAGTGGCGGACGTTCGTGGAGGAGTTCGGCACCAAGTCCCCCTCGAAGTTCTCCGGTGTCACCCTCCGTGCCGGCGACCAGGTGAAGATCTTGATGCCGGGCGGCGGCGGCTACGGCGATCCTACGCGGCGTGATCGCGACCTCGTTCGTCGCGACGTCGAGGAGATGTTCGTGAGCGTTGAAGCGGCCCGCACGGCATACGGGCTCGATGTCGAGGGGAGAGCCGACCGCGATGGGTGAATGGCGGACGGCGGAGATCTCCTACCTGAAGGCGAACCGCAACGCCTGCGACCTGTGCGGCCATCCGATCGCTGCGCGCTACTGGGGAGCCGCGGTGAACGGCGAGCCCAAGATGTTCTGCTCTCCCTCGCACGAGCGGCTCTACCACGACTACTGGCTCCCGCGGTACGGAGCAAAGGAGACTGCCTGAGATGGCACGCACCCCCGTTCTCTCCCCTGAGGCTCCCGCGCCGTCGGGCGGTTACTCTCAGGGCATCGTCGCCGGCGGCTTTCTCTATCTCGCGGGGCAGGGTCCCTACGACGCCGGTGGAGCGCGGGTCGGGGTCACCATCGCCGAGCAGGTGCGCCAGGTGCTCGGGAACCTCGACGCCGTCGCGCGGGCTGCCGGCGGCACGCTCCAACACGCAGTCCGCGTCGGGATGTACATCAGCGACATGGCCCACTTCGAGGAGATGGACGCCGAGTACCGGCGCTTCTTCGCCGACCCGCTGCCCGCCCGCACGACCATCCAGTCGGATCTCGTCGGCTTCGATGTCGAGGGTGACGCCGTCGTCTGGCTCGAACGCTGACGTGGGCCTCTCCTCGCTCGATACGCCCGTCGTGACGGTGGACCTCGACGCCGTCGAACGCAACGTTGCCCGAATGCAGGCGTACTGTGACGCCAAGGGCCTCGCTTTCCGTCCGCACATCAAGACGCACAAGCTCCCGGCGATCGCGCACCTGCAGGTCGGCGCGGGGGCCGTCGGGATCACCTGTCAGAAGCTCGGCGAGGCGGAGGTGATGGCGCAGGCGGGGCTCCGCGACATTCTGTTGAGCTTCCCCCTCGTCGGTGCCGCGAAGGCGGAGCGGCTGGCCAGGTTGGCGGGGGAGATCAGGGTCTCGGTCGTGGGCGACTCGGAAGTCGTGGCCCGAGGGTTGTCCGAGGCGCTGGCTCGTGCCGGGAGCGAGGTCGACTTCCTGGTGGAGTGCGATACGGGCTACCTGCGCACCGGCGTCCAGACCCCCGAGGACGCCGCCGACCTCGCACAGCTCGTCGAGACGCTGCCCGGGCTGCGCTTCGGCGGCCTCATGACCTATCCGACACTGCCCGCCACCGGGCCGTGGCTGCGCGCGGCGATCGCCGAGATCGAGGCCCGCGGACTCGTCGTCGCCACCGTGAGCGGCGGAGGCACGCCCATGTTCTTCACCCACCACGAGGTGCCCGAGCTGACCGAGATTCGGGCCGGGACGTACGTCTACGGGGATCGCTCGTGTATCTCGAACGGGTCGGTGCTGCTCGAGGATTGCGCGTTGCGGGTGCGCGCGACCGTGGTCAGCCGGCCGACGGAGGACCGCGGCATCCTCGACGCCGGCTCCAAGACGCTGACCAACGACCCGGCCGAGGGCATCGACAACGCGGAGCGGGGACTGATCGTGGAATACCCGAACGCGAGGATCTACGCGCTCTCGGAAGAGCACGGTCACGTCGACTTCGGCGCCTGCCCGCACCGGCCCGAGGTCGGTGAGGTCGTGACGATCGTCCCCAATCACGCGTGTGGCTGTACGAACCTCCACGACGAGGTGGTCGTGCACCGGAGTGGACGGATCGCCGGTGTCTGGCCCGTTGCCGCGCGCGGAAAGCTTCGCTGACCCGAGCCCAACGAACGGAGGAGCAGGTATGACCCCGGAACAGCGCCTCGCCGAGCTCGGCCACGAGCTGCCGGCGCCCAACCCGGCCGTCGGCTCGTACGTCGGAGCTGTCAGCGTCGGGAACATCGTCTTCGTCTCCGGCCACGGTCCGTATCGCGACGGCGAGTTCGTCTACAAGGGAAAGCTCGGCCGAGAGGTCGACGTGGCGACCGGTCAAGCCGCAGCCGCCTTGACCATCCTGAACCTCCTCGCGAGCCTGAAGGCCGAGATCGGCGAGCTCGACCGTGTCCGCAGGGTGGTGAAGCTGCTGGTGCTGGTCAACTCGGACCCCGAGTTCGGCGAGCAGCCGGCGGTGGCGAACGGAGCCTCGGACCTCCTGGTCGAGGTTTTCGGGCCCGAGCGTGGCCCGCACGCGCGCTCCGCCGTCGGTATGGGGGCCTTGCCGTTCGGCATCCCAGTCGAGATCGAGGGCATCTTCGAGATCGGCTAGTTCGGCGTCTCACAACGATTAGAAGCGGAGTCGGGGGGGGGGGGGGG
>JBJXGY010000017.1:0-83332 GCA_046160185.1 Gaiella sp.
TGCACCCGTTCCGGCCGTGGGATCTCCGGCCGCGCGGCGAGGACGCAGCAGTGCCGCGCGACCCGGTTGCCTGGCCGTCTGTCGCGGTGTGCGTGCCCGCGCACGACGAGGCCCTGCTGTTGCCCTCGACGCTGCCGGCGCTGCTCAGGCAGGACTACCCGGGTGACTGGAGTGTCGTCCTCGTGGACGATCTGTCTGGCGACGGGACGGCGGCGACGGCTCGCATGCTCGCCGGCGGGGATCCCAGGCTGGCGGTGGTCGACGGAGTGGCAAGGCCCGACGGGTGGGTGGGGAAGACCTGGGCGCTCGCGCAGGCGGTACGAGCCGCCGGTGAGCCGGAGTGGCTGCTTCTCACGGACGCCGACATCCGTCACGAGCCGCACTCGCTGCGGCGGCTGGTGGCGGAGGCGGTGGCAGGCGGGCTCGTGCTCGACAGCCGCATGGCCTTGCTGCAGGCGCGGACGCTCCCCGAGAAGCTGCTGATCCCGGCTTTCGCGTTCTTCTTTGCCGGGCTCTACCCGATGCGTCTCGTCAACCGCGGCTCACGACGGTTCGCTGCGGCGGCCGGCGGCTGCGTGCTCGTGCGCCGCGATGCACTCGCAGCCGCCGGGGGCATCGCTGCGATCGCCGGCCAGATCATCGACGACGTGAGTCTCGCCCGGCGGGTGGCCCAGGTCGGCCGGATCCGGCTGGCCACGAGCCGGCGCGATGTCGTCTCGCTGCGCACATACGACACCCTTGGCGCCGTGTGGCGGATGGTGCGGAGGACCGCATTCGACCAGCTCGGCTACTCGTGGCTCTGGTTGCTGCTGACCATGCTCGGGCTCTCCCTGCTGTTCGTCGCGCCGCCGGTGCTCACCGTGTGGGGGCTGGCCGGGGGCGCCTGGGCCGTGGCCGCCGCCGCCGGGGGAGCGTGGCTGCTGCAGACGGTGCTGTACCTCCCCGCCGTGCGGCACTTCGCGCTCTCGCCGGCCTGGGCGCTCACGTTGGCCCCCGCAGGCGTGCTCTACGGCCTGATGACGGCAGACTCGGCCCGGCTGCATCTCCTCGGCCGGGACGGCCGCTGGTGAGCGGGAGGGTCGTGGACCGATCAGCGGTCCGGCGTGGAGCTCGGCGCCTTCCGTCCATCCTGCGGCTTCGCGATCTGCAGACCGCCCCGCACACGGTGGAGCGTCACGTAGCGAACACCCGCCAGGCCGGCGCGGAGGGCCCGCGAGGCACCCAGCGGAACGATCACCAGCGCTGGTGCCTCGAGCGCGTGCACCTGGCCGTCGACCGTCAGCTCCGCCGCTCCGTCGACGACGACGTAGGCGACGTCCCGCTCACCGTTGACGTGCTCGGCGACCTCGTGGCCGGCAGGCCACGCCAGGAGCGTCGCGTTGAGATCCCCGGTCGCGGCGCCCCAGATCGGCCCCCGGCCCTCGCCTGCCAGCAACTCCACGCGCTCGACGTCCACGCGCCCATTGGAGCACGTGAGAACGGAGCGTCGCCCTACCAGCTGACCTGGTTTCGCCCCTCGTGCACGGCCTGCGCCGCGCGGGACTCGGCAAGCAGGACGAGCTCCTCCGGCGACGCGGCCTCACCGCTGCCTGCCAGACCGACGCTGACGGACACGCGGATGCGCGGGTGGATCGACGACCAGTCGTACTCCGCGACACGCGCCCGGATGCGCTCGCAGGCCGCCACCGCCGCGGCGCGCCCGGTACGCGGGAACAGCACCGCGAACTCCTCGCCGTTCCAGCGGCAGGAGAGGTCGAGGTCGCGGCTGGCCTCGGTCACGAGTTGCGAGACGACGCGGATCACCTCGTCACCGACCCGGTAACCGCGCGCGATCTCGTTGACGAGTCGGAAGTGGTCGATGTCGACGATCGCCAGCGCCATCTCCTGCCCGGTGTCGCGCGCGGCGCCGAACCGGGCCTCCAGCGTCTGACGGAACCAGACGCGGTTGGCAAGCCCTGTCGCGGCGTCGATGCGAGCGAGACGCTCCAGCTCCGCCTGCTGCGAGCGGGCCTTCTCGACGCTGTCCACCGCTTCCGCACGAGTCTGCTCCAGCTCGGTGCGCGCCTCGGCGAGATCGATGCGGCGGAGCCGCTCCAGCTCGGCCTCGCGAAGCTCCATCTGCGTTCGCAACTCGGAGAAGCGGGCCCCGGCGATCAGTTGCGCGCGCCGCCGGTCGAGCTCCAGCTCGAGCGAGGAAGCAAGCCGGAGATGCGCGAGGGCGCCGGCTGCGTCGCCTGCGCCCTCCAGCGTCGTGGCTGCCAGCCGGTGCGAGTCGAGGCGCAGGAGGTCGGCACCGACGGCACCCGCGAGCGCCGACACTGTCGCCAGCTCGCCTGCGGCTCCCGCCGCGTCTCCATCCCGTACCCGGGCGAGCGCGCTTCTGAACAGCGCGCGCGCCTCGCCCTCGCCGTCTCCGCCTCGCCGTGAGAAGCCCGCAGCCTCCTGGTGCGCGCGCCGAGCGGCCACCTGGTCGCCTCGCCAGGCGGCGAGCGCCCCCGCGCACTGAAGGCAGAGACTGCCGATCACGAGCTCGTCCGCCTGCTTCGCGGAGGCGGCCACCTCGCCGCACAGTGCCCCCGCCTCCTCGCTTACGCCGAGATCGGCGAGGAGAAGCGCTTGCGTGGCTCGCGCGCGAGTGGCGGCTCTGCCGTCGCCGAGCTCGTCATACGCGGCGATTGCCTCGTCGAGCGTGGCGGATGCCGTCTCCCGCTCGCCGGCAACCTCGTATGCCGTGCTGAGGTCGCGTAAGGCCAGAGCCTCGCCGCGCCGATCGCCTGCCAGCCGCCGGGCTGCGATCACCTCACGCAGGCTCTCGCCGGCCTCGGCGGCGGCGCCGGCGGCCAGCAGTACGCGCGACAGGCCGTGACGGGCGTCGGCCTCGAACAAGCGGGATCCGGCGGCGGCTGCGAGCGCCAGGGCGCGTCCGAGCAGCTCCGTGGCCTCGGTCCAGCGGGCGGCGTCGGCGTGCAGCCTGCCGAGCCCGACGAGTGCGTCGGCCTCGCCTGCGGGGTCGTCACGCTCGGCGCACACATGACGGGCGACCTCGAGTGCCCGCTGCGCTCCCTCGCGATCGCCCAGCCGGTGCCTGCACTCGCCGATCGTTCGCAACGCTTGCGCGCGGCCCGCCGCGTAGCCAGCCCGTTCGGCGTTCTGGTGTGCGTCGTCGGCTGCGGCGAGCGCGGCGCGCAGGTCGTCTCTGAGCGCTTTTCGAGCCGCGAGGTTGAGCCGGTTGACCTCGGCTATCGCCTGCTCGTTCGTCTCGCCCTGGGCCACGTCAGACATCCCCCGTGCTATCGGCACGAGGCAGCGTCGAGAAAAGGGGGCGACCAGGCGAACGCCTGTCCGGTCCCCCACCTACCCTGAATGGTGTGAAGGTGCTCGGCATCGACCCGGGAACGGCGGCCTGCGGCTACGGCGTCGTCGAACGACACGGTACACGCCTGCGTTTCGTCGCCGACGGCACGTGGCGGACGAAGCCCCGCACGCCCGCAGCGGAGCGCCTGAAGGTGATCTTCGACGGGATCGGGGAGCTCGTGCTCGAGCACCAGCCCGACGCGGTTGCAGTCGAGGAGTCGGTCGTCGGTGCAGACCCGCGGATCGCGCTCTTCGTCGGGCAGGCGCGAGGTGTCGCGCTGGTCGCCGCCGCACACGCCGGAGTGACGTGCAGCGAGTACTCTCCGACCCGCGTCAAGCAGACTGTGTGCGGCTACGGGCGGGCCGACAAGGAGCAGGTGGGGAGAATGGTGCAGATGATCCTGAAGCTGGAAGGGGCACCCGGCTCGACGCACGCCGCCGACGCGCTCGCGGTCGCGATCTGCCACGCCCTCGCCTCCCCACTCGTCGAGTTGGGTGCGCGGTGATCGCGCGGCTGCGCGGCAAGCCCGTCCACCGGGGGCCCGACGGGCTCGTGCTCGACGTGGGCGGCGTGGGGTACCTCGTCGCGGCCACGCCCGCCGCACTGCGCAAAGCCGACGGCGAAGCCGAGGCGGTCGTCGAGACCTACCTCGTCGTCAGGGACGACGCTTTGCAGCTCTACGGATTCGCCGACGCCTCCGAGCGGGAGCTCTTCGTACAGCTGCTGGGCGTCAACGGGATCGGCCCCAAGGTCGCGCTGGCGGTCGTCTCCGCATCCCCGGCAGACGACCTGCGTCGCGCGATCGCCACCGGTGACCATGCTCGCTTCCAGCGGATCCCCGGCATCGGCAAGCGCACCGCCGAGCGCATCGTGCTGGAGCTCCGCGAGAAGATCGGTGCGATCGACCTGCCCTCGGTGTCCATGGCCGCCGGCACGGAAGGGCACGAGACCGCCCGCGAGGCGCTCGTCGAGCTCGGCTGGACCCCGGGCGAGGCGGAGCAGGCGCTGGCCGGGGTCGACCCGGACCTGACCGTCGAGGAACGTGTGCGCGCGGCGCTGCGGAGCGTGGCCGCATGAGGTGGTCTTTGCCAACCCGGGGATTCATGATCGCCGGCGAGAGGCGCGCATGAGCTCGCAGTTCCTCGCGCCGACGCTGCGGCCGGACGAGGACGAGGCCGACCGCTCGCTCCGCCCGCGCAGCCTCGACCAGTTCGTCGGGCAGGACCGCGTCAAGGAGCAACTCGGGATCGCGCTCGATGCGGCCAAGGCGCGCGGTGAAGCGCTCGATCACGTGCTGCTCGTGGGGCCGCCAGGCCTCGGCAAGACGACGCTCGCGCAGATCATCCGCGAAGAGCTGGGCGTCGGTCTGCGGGTCGTGGCCGGTCCAGCGCTCGAGAAGAAGGACGTGGCCGCCATCCTCACCGGGCTCGAGCCGCGCGAGGTGCTGTTCGTCGACGAGATCCACCGCCTGCCCCGAGCGGCCGAGGAGATCCTGTACCCGGCGCTCGAGGACTACCGGCTCGACATCGTGCTCGGCCAGGGCGCAGCGGCGCGCACGCTGACGATCGACCTCCCGCCGTTTACGCTCGTCGGCGCCACGACCCGCAGCGGGCTGCTGACGACGCCGCTCCGCGACCGCTTCGGCATGACGTTCAGGCTCGACTACTACGCGCCCGGTGAGCTCGCGACGATCGTCCGGCGCTCCGCCGGCATCCTCGGTGTCGAGCTCGCAGAGGAAGCCGACGAGGAGATCGCGCGCCGCTCCCGCGGCACACCGCGGATCGCGAACCGCATCCTCCGCCGCGTCCGCGACGTGGCGGAGGTGCGCCACGCAGGCGTGGTCACGCTCGACGTCGCGAGGGAGGCGCTGACTCTGCTCGAGGTGGACTACCAGGGCCTCGAGCGCACCGACCGGCAGCTGCTCGCGGCGATCGCGCACAAGTTCTCGGGCGGCCCCGTCGGCCTCTCCACGCTTGCCGTGACGCTGGGTGAGGAAACCGAGTCGATCGAGGACGTGTACGAGCCGTTTCTGTTGCAGCTGGGCTTCCTGCAGCGCACCCCCCGGGGCCGCGTGATCACCAAGCTCGGCCTCGAGCACATCGGCGCGGTCGCCGAGGATGGGGAACGACTGTTCTGAGCCCTCGTCCCCGCCTGGGCCGGGACGGAGGGGGAAAGCGCCCTGACGAGAGGCACTCTCGGGGCGGGGAAGCTCGAGCCTGCTGCAGGAGTGCCGCGTGATGCGCAAAGATGCGCCCGTGGCCGGGCGTCTCACAGCGAAGGTTGCGCTCGTGACGGGCGCGGGCTCCGGCATCGGGCGCGAGACCGCGCTCCGCTTCGCGGCCGAGGGTGCGCGCGTTGCGGCCGCCGACCTCAACGGCGAGACGGCACAGGCGACCGCGGACGAGATCGGCGGCGAGGCGCTCGGGCTCGAGCTCGACGTCACCTCGACCCCCTCTGTCGTGGCCGGGATCGGGGCCGTGCTCGAGCGGTTCGGCGGCCTTGACGTGGTCGTCAACAACGCAGGCGTCACGATCGTCGGTGCGGCGCACGAGCTCGACGAGGACGACTGGGACCGCGAGCTCACCACCAACCTCAAGAGCATCTACCTCGTCTCCAAGGCCGCCTGGCCGCATCTCGCGGCGAGGGGCGGCGGCTCGATCCTCTCCACCGCGTCCATCGCAGGGATCTGGGCGATCCCCGCCGACGCCGCCTACTGCGCGTCGAAGGCAGGCGCGATCATGCTCACGAAGTGCATGGCGCTCGACGGCGCCAAGGCCGGCATCCGCGTCAACTGCGTCTGCCCTGGCTACACGGACACACCGATGATCCGCGGCTACTTCGACGACCAGCCAGATCCTGCCGCGGCGCGCACGTTCGCCGAGGGCATCCATCCGCTCGGCAGGCTCGGCAAGCCACGCGACATCGCCGACGCCTTCGTCTACCTCGCCTCGGACGACGCATCGTGGGTCACCGGCACGGCCCTCGTCGTCGACGGCGGGCTGACCAGCGGGATCTGGGGAGGCTGACCGTGTCCTCGGTGCTCTGGACACCCGGGTCGGCAGGGCCGGTGGACGAGCTCGTCAAGCGGATCCACCGGCGCATCGACGAGTTCCGTGAGGAGCACGGCCTGGAGTCCGCCGCGGTCAGCGTCGAGCTGCTGGACGGCTCGCTCCACCGGCTCGCCCGTCTGGCCCCCGAGCCCGGCTTCGGATTCGTCACGTTGTGCCCGCACCGCCCTGAGGGCGAGCCCGAGGAGCTGATCGTGCCGCTCGGGGCGATCCGGGAGATCCGGATCGCGGCGGTCGAGGAGGAGCAGCCGCTCGGCTTCTCCGTTCCGGAGGCGTAGGGCCTCGTCCGCGCTGGTCAGGCGGCCGGGCGACGAAACTGCACGCTGCGCCAGGAGGGGGTCGGCGCGAGCTCGAGCAAGGCTCGCCCGCCCTGCGGCTCCGCGTATCCAAAGTCGCCGGCGCTTTCGTCCCAGGCGACCTCGAGCAGGCCGGCCTTGACCCGGTGATCGAGGTAGGCGCTGCGAAACACGAGCTTCCGCAGCCAGTAGACGAGCGACTCGCCACCGAGCACGGACACCCGCTCCCAGTGTCGCGTCAGATACTGGCCGAGCGGGCTGGCGGGCTCCAGGATCCGGCCTTGCCAGGCCAGGGCCACGAGATCCGAGACCTCCCCCGTGTCGAGGTCGTTGGTCGTCACCAGCCCGAGCCGCACGGCCGCCGCGGTGACGCGCTCCTCGAAGTCCTGCGCGGCGAACCGGAACTCGTACCGCATGAACTCGATCACGTAGTCCTCACCCGACACGTAGTTCTCCTCGACCGATCCCATGCAGCCAAGGGTAGCCTCGCGGTCATGCGCGACCGCAGGATCACGATCGGTGTCACGGCGGCGGTGCTCGCAATCTGGCTCGTCGGCGCGGCCGTCACGCGGTACTCCCTCGAGCAGATGGCGCTGCTCGCACCGGTGGCCGTCGTCGTCGTCGGCGCCACCGTCGGGGTCGTGATGCTGTGGGTCAAGATCGTGCGCCAGACGCGCGAGGACAGAGGCCGCCGCTGACCGTGGGAAAGCTCCGTCCGACGGATCTCGTACCGTCGGATAGGCGATGCAGCACGGCGCCTGGACGATCTCGGACGTGTCGCTCGACGAGGTCGAGATTCTCTCCCGCGAGCTTGAACTGAGCCCCGTCGCGGCCACGGTGCTGGCGCGACGCGGCTATCGCGGCCCCGAGTCGGCCCGCGCCTTCCTGGCTGCCGAGCTGCCCGGCCACGATCCACTCGCTCTCGGCGACATGGCCGCGGCGGTCGCGCGTATCCGGTCGGCCGTCGAGCGGAACGAGAAGATCTGCGTGCACGGGGACTACGACGTCGACGGCATCTGCGCGACCGCGGTGGCGGTGCTGACGCTCCGTGAGCTAGGAGCGGACGTCACGTGGCACCTGCCGAGCCGGTTCGAGGAGGGCTACGGGCTCGCCGCGACGACCGTCGACAAGCTCGCGGACGAGGGCGTCCGGCTGATCGTCACCGTGGACTGCGGGATCACCGCCGTGGCCGAGGTGGAGCGTGCCCGTGAGCGCGGTGTCGACATGATCGTCACCGACCACCACCGGCCCGGCAGCGAGCTGCCTCCCTGTCCGATCGTCGCCACGCGACCCTCGAGCTATCCGTTCCCCGACCTCGCGGGAACAGGGGTCGTGTTCAAGCTCGGGGAAGCGCTGCTGGGGACCGAGTCCGCGTTCCTCGGACTCCAGCTCGATCTGGTGGGGCTCGCGACCATCGCCGACGTGGTGCCGCTCGTCGACGAGAACCGGGCGCTGGCCTCGGCGGGGCTGCGTCAGCTCGCCCGCACTCGCCGGCCCGGTCTGCTGGCGCTCATGCGCACTGCCGGCGTCGATCCGGCCACGGTGGATGCCGGTGCGGTCGGCTTCCGGCTCGCACCGCGGATCAACGCGGCCGGGCGGCTCGGCAGGCCCGATGTCGCGCTCGACCTGCTGCTGGCGGAGGACACACAGACCGCAACCCGGCTCGCAAACGAGTTGGACACGCTGAACCGCGAGCGTCAGGTGGTCGAAGACCGCATCTTGCGCGAGGCCTGTGCCACCGTGGACGGCTGGCCCGACGAGCGCCGACGCCACCGCGGGTACGTCGTCTGGGGCGACGGCTGGCACGAAGGGGTGATCGGCATCGTGGCTTCCCGTCTCGTGGAGCGCTACGGCCGGCCCGTCGTCCTGATCGCGGGCGCCGGTGAGACCTGGAAGGGCTCCGGTCGCTCGATTCCCGCGTTCGACCTCCACGGTGGCCTCGGCGCCTGCGCCGAGCATCTGGAGCGGTTCGGCGGACACAGGGCCGCCGCCGGTCTCACGATCGCACCGGAGAGGATCGAAGGGTTCGCCGAGGCGTTCGGGCGGCACGCCGACGGGTGTCTCACCGAGGACGACCTCCGCTCGACGACATCCGTCGACGCCGTCGTGCCGGCCGGCTCGCTGACCCTCGGGCTCGCCCGGGAGCTCGACCGGCTCGCGCCGTTCGGTCTCGGCAACCCCGACGTGACGCTCCTCGTGGCGGATGTGGAAGCGGTGCAGCCGTCGACGGTCGGCGAAGGAAAGCACCTTCGCTTCCGCGTGCGGCAGCGCGGCCGCGACGCCGGCAGCGCGATCGCGTTCGGCCTCGGCGGTCATCTCGAGCGCCTCGGGCGCGAAGCGCGATACGACGTCGCCTTCCGGCTGAAGGAGAACCGATGGAACGGCACGGTCGCTCCCCAGCTCGTCGTCCGCCGGCTCTTCGACGCTCCCGACGCATATGACATCCTGCGCGCCCGGCTCGCCGACGAGTGGCGTGCAGGGGCCGGGGCGTGGTCACCCGACGCGCGCGCGGTCTTCGAGGAGCTCAGGCTCGTCGAAGGCGCCAAGCGGGAGCTCCTGGAATCGCCCACCTTCCGGTCGCTGCTGGCCGAGGTGTCTGGCGAGACCGTCCTCCAGCGCGCCGCCTGACGGCGGCGTCCGCAGCGCACGGGTGCGGGGCTGCCGGGGCCGCCTGGCGACGTGTGCCCTGGTGGACGGGGTCAATTCGACACGGGTGTCCGACCCTCGGTCGGACACCCGGTTTTCCGCCTACCAGCGTTCGAGCATGGCAAGCGCTCGGGCGATCCGCCGCAGTCGCAGCTCGAGCAGGAAACCACGCAAGAACATCGCATGCTCAGGTTCGGCACCACTGCGGCCGATTCCTTGGCCAGACCCCGTCTCTACACTGGGAAGAAATGACCGTCGTCGATACCGAGCGCCACCACGAGGATCTCGTCAACGAGCTGCTCGCGAACGTCGAGGCGTACAACCCGACGGTCGACAAGGACCTGATCTACCGGGCGTTCTCGCTCGCCGATCGCAAGCACGCGGGGCAGACACGGCGTTCCGGCGAGGACTACATCAACCATCCATGGGCTGTCGCGCAGATCTGCGCCCAGCTCCAGCTGGACGATCGCACGATCGCCGCGGCGTTGCTGCACGACGTCATCGAGGACACGGACGTCACGCTGGAGGAGATCACCGCGGAGTTCGGCGCGGAGATCGCCCACCTCGTGGAGGGTGTGACCAAGCTGACGCGCACCTCGTTCCAGAGCCGCGAGCAGGCGGAGGCAGAGAACTACCGGAAGATGATCGTGGCGATGGCTCAGGACGTGCGGGTGATCCTGATCAAGCTCGCCGACAGGCTGCACAACCTGCGGACGATCCAGTATCTCCCGAAGCAGAAGCAGGTGCAGAAGGCCAAGGAGGCGATCGAGGTGTACGCCCCGCTCGCCCATCGCCTGGGTATCCACGCCGTGAAATGGGAGCTCGAGGACCTTTCCTTCCAGATCCTGCACCCCCGCAAGTACTCGGAGATCAAGGCGATGGTGGCGGCGCGCCGCGCCGATCGCGAGTCACAGGTCGAGCGGGCGTCGGGGATTCTCGGTGCCGAGCTCGAGAAGGCGGACATCCCGGCGGAGATCGTCGGGCGGGCCAAGCACTTCTACTCCATCTACGACAAGATGGCCAAGCAGGGCAAGGAGTTCAACGAGATCTTCGACCTGACGGCGATGCGCGTGATCGTGGAGCGGGGCGGGGAGGAGGGCACCCGCGACTGCTACGGGGCGCTCGGGCTCGTGCACTCGTTGTGGCGGCCGATGCCGGGGCGGTTCAAGGACTTCGTCGCGATGCCCAAGTTCAACCGGTACCGGTCGCTGCACACGACTGTGATCGGACCGAGTGGGACGCCGCTGGAGATCCAGGTGCGCACCCGCGAGATGCACCAAGAGGCCGAGTACGGGGTGGCCGCGCACTGGCAGTACAAGCAGGGTCGCGCCGGCAAGGGCGACGACGAGTGGGTGGCCTGGGTCAAGTCGCTGATGGACTGGCAGGCGGACGAGCAGGAGCCCTCGGAGTACATGCGCGCACTGCGCACCGACCTGTTCGAGGACGAGGTGTACGTGTTCACCCCGAAAGGTGACCTCAAGCGCCTGCCTGTCGGGTCGACCCCGATCGACTTCGCCTACGCCGTGCACACGGATGTGGGGCACCGCACCGTCGGCGCCAAGGTCAACGGCCGTATCGTGCCGCTCCACTACCAGCTCAAGAACGGCGAGTTCGTCGAGATCCTCACCACCAAGAGCGTCCGAGGCCCCTCGCGCGACTGGCTGGCGGTGGCGACCTCCTCACGGGCCCGGAACCGGATCCGCCAGTGGTACCAGCGCGAGACGAAGGAGGAGACGGAGGCCAAGGGCCGCGAGGCGCTCGACCAGGCGCTGAAGGCCCAGAACCTGCCGTACCGCAAGCTGCACAGCTCGACCGTGCTCGCGCAGGTGATCCAGGAGCTCGGCTTCAAGAAGGCCGAGGACTTCTACATCGCGCTCGGCTCGAACAAGGTCGGCGCCGGCCAGGTCGTGAACAAGGTCATCCAGCGCCTGAAGACGGACGAGGTCGCGACCGAGCCCGTCGTCACGCAGAAACCGGGGAAGGCTCGCTCGACGGTCGACTCCGAGCAGCTCGGCATCGTCGTGCCCGGCGTCTCGGATGTGCTGGTGCGCCTTGCGAAGTGCTGCACGCCGGTGCCAGGCGACCCGATCCACGGCTACGTGTCGCTCGGCCGTGGCATCACGATCCATCGCACCGACTGCCCGAACGTGCGCTCGCTGATGCGAAACCCGGAGCGCTTCACCGAGGTGGAGTGGGAGGGGAGCGCGGTGTCGAGCTTCGAGGTGAAGATCGGCGTCGAGGCCTGGGACCGCCAGCGCCTGCTGGAGGATGTGGCCCGCACGTTCGCCGAGCACGGCGCGAACATCGTCTCCTACGGCGGCACGGTCGAGGACGGCATGGCCCGCAACTGGTACTCCGCCACCCTCGGTGACGTGAAGGATCTGCGCTCGCTGCTCACCGGTCTCCGCAACCTGGAGGCCGTGTTCGACGCCTATCGCGTGACGCCCGGCGGCTCCTGACGACGGCGCGCAACGTTGCGCTCGAAACGCCTCCTATGCGGCAGGCGCGCGGACGCGCGCCCTTTAGGATCAGAGGCCGGCTGCGCCAGCAGCCGGCCTCTGCAACAAACATTGGTGCGGCGGCTCACAACGATCATTTCCTGTCTTTCGTTGTGAGTCGCCGCACTGATCAGATCGGCGAGCCCGGCAGCCCGCGCAGCGAGACGAGATCCTCGTCCCTGGTCGCCCAGTCATGCTGGAGCGGGTCAAGCTCGAGCGAGCGCCGGAGCGAGCTCAAGGCCTCGTCGGTGCGCCCGGCCAGCGCCTTCGCGCACGCGATGCAGTAGATGACCCCCGGGTGGTCGGGGAACTCATCGAGCGCCGCCTCCAGCTCTGCCGCCATCGCCTCGAAGTCGCCTGTCGCGCGGTGCCGGTCGGCCATGAAGTACGCCTCCCAGGCGGACGGGGTGTATGCCTCGCCGGGCTTGCCGCCGACGGCGAGCACTCTCGTGCCGTCCTCGAGCGCCACCGCTCCGCGACGAACCGTGGGGTCGCTCAAGAACACCATGCCTCCGGCGGCCACGTCCCGCTCCTCGCCGTCCATCGTGAAGCGGGCACTGCCGCTCAGCACCACGTAGATCTCCTCGTGCTGCAGGCGCTCCTCGGAGTGCTCCTCGACCACGTGCTCGCCCGTGTGCCCCGAGTACGCGTTCACACCGAAGGCGCCGATGCCAAGCGTGCGCCGCAGCGGATGCCAGTGCACACCCGCCACCGAGATCGGCTCGATCTCGTCGATGCGGATCGCCTGCCAGGGAGAGGCCATCAGGAAACCCTATCGTCCGGCGTGAGCGGGAGCCCAGTGCGTGCGGCGGGAACCCGCAGCGGCTCAGCGGTGTAGAAGAGAACAGTGGTCGTTGCACCACTGGATGACGGAACCCTCGTCGCGCGCGCCCTGCGCGGGGACGACCACGCCTACGGTGAGCTCGTACGTCGACATCAACGCATTGCGGAACGCGTCGCGTACGTGAGCGGCGCCTCGCCCTCCGAGCTCGAGGATGTCGTGCAAGAGGCGTTCGTCAAGGCCCACCGGGCCTTACGGCGCTTCCGGCGCGGTGCGGCGTTCAGGCCGTGGTTGCTCGCCATCGTCGCCAACGAGGCGCGGAACGCACGACGCGCTGCCGGCCGGCGTGAGGGCCTGGCGCTGCGCGCCCTGGCCTCCACGGGCGGTCAGGCTGTCGCCGAGGCGGACGAGATGGTGCTCGACGGGGAACGCCGGGACGAGCTCCTCGCGGCGCTGCGACGGATCGAGCCCACTGCGCGCGAGATCCTCGCCTGCCGGTACCTGCTCGAGCTCTCGGAGGAGGAGACGGCGTCTGCGCTGGGGATTCGCCGTGGCACCGTCAAGTCGAGAACGCACCGGGCGCTCGAGCAGCTCCGGGCGGCAATCGGGGAAGGAGCCTTGCGATGACCGGGCTCGAACGAGAGCTCGTCGCCCTCTCCGCCGTCGTCGACTGGCCGGAGGCACGTGACGTGAGCGTGGCCGTCGAGCACCGGATCGGCCTCGTGCCCGAGCGGCGGCCGAGCCGCCGGCCGGCCGTCGCACTCGGTATCGCGCTTGTCGCGACGGTCGTCGCCGGCCTCCTGGCGGCGCCTGGCACGCGTTCCGCGATTCTGCGCTTTCTCCATCTGGGCGCAATCGAGGTCGAGCAGGTCGAGACGCTCCCGGACATCCCGCGGACGCAGTCGTTTCGCGCGTTCGGCGAGCTGATCGACGGCACCGGCGCGACACGGCTCCTGGGGCTGGCCGTGCTTCCGTTCCCGCGCTCGCTCGGCCGGCCCGACGAGGTCCGCGGCCGCCGCGCACCGACGCGTCAGGTGACGTACATCTGGAAACGGCCGGGCGGCCCGGTCGTCGTCACTCGGTTCGCGGTCAGAGTCGACGAGTACGCAGGGAAGATTGTCTCGCGTGAGGCGCGCGTGGTCTTCGTCGACGTCGGAGGAGCGACTGCGCTCTGGATCGAGGGTGCGCGTCATCTTGCGCTTCCCGCAGGAAGAGCCTCTGTCGAGGCCGGGCGCCTCGCCGGAGACACGCTGATCGTGGCCGACGCGTCCGGGACGATCCGCATCGAGGGGTTGGATCGCGAGGCGGCCATCAGGCTGGCCGGGGAGCTCGCCGGCTAGGTCGTGCCTGACGGACGCCAGGTACCGATCTTGGATTGGGGCCGGTTCGCCGCCTCCTCCCGCAAAGGAGGGACCCGTCCGGCTGAAACGCCCCCTCGAACGAGGGATTGCAGTACCCCCAAAAGGGCACTACATCGTGTGTGGGGGAGGGGAGCCGTAGCCAGCCGCCCGGCCCAGCCGGGCGGCGGTCTTTTCGGCACCCCACCTGGTGCCGACGACATGTACGCGGGGCCCCGGCGGCCGATGCCGGCTCATATTGGGCCGTTCCGGTCGGCGAGGGCCCCGCCCGGTCGGCACGCCGGGCTGCAGCGATCAGGGAACCCAGGGCTCTCCGCCGGTATCCCAGCCGAGCAGCACGGTGGCCGCGAGAGTCTCGGCCAGTGCGGCGAGCACATCCGCCGGAACGTCCCCGGTGACGCGCAGCTCACCGACGTCTGCGCCGTTGAAGACGATCGGGGCTCGGGCACCGTCTCCGGCCGGTTCGCCCGCGGACGGCCCGGGGACGAGCGCGCCGCTCTCGGCGAAGAAGATCTGTGCGAAGCGAACCCGCTGATCCAGGACGATCGCGGCCAGTGTCTCGCGGATCGTGTCGTCCGGCTCGGCCGAGGCGTCGACGATCGCCGCGACGGTGCCGACGAGTGGATCCGTGCTCATGGGCCGCCCGCCAGCTCCGCTGCCGCGGCGGCGAACAGCTCGGTGTGGAGGTCGACGTCGGCCTCGCTCGTCGTGGGGCACATCAGCGCCATGTTGTGGAACGGCGTCAGCATCACGCCGCGGTTCAGCAGGTACAGGTGCAACAGCTCGTCGAGCTCGTCGTCGCCGGCCGACGCCGACTCGGTTCCGGTCCGCGGCGCCGGCGCGGCGAAGCGGTACTCGCTGCGTGCGCCCAGCTGCACCACCGACCAGGGCAGCTCGTGTGCCGCGAGCGCCGCCTCCACGCCTGCGGTGAAGCGCGTGGCAAGCCCGATCATGTGCGTGAACGCCTCGTCCGTGAGCACCTGGCCGAGCGTTGCGCGCATCGCAGCCGTGCTCAGCGCGTTGCCGGCGAGCGTACCGCCGACACCACCCACGTCGACGAGGTCGGCCTCCGGATACGCGGCAACCTGATCGGCGATCGCGTGCGTGATCCCGTACGCCCCGCTGGGGATGCCGCCGCCGAGCGACTTGCCGATCACGAGCAGGTCGGGCTCGAGGCCCCAGGCGCGCGTGCACCCGCCCGGACCGGCCGAGAAGGTGTGCGTCTCGTCGATCAGGAGCAACGAGCCGTACCGGGTCGCCAGCTGCCGCAACCCCGCGAGGAAGCCAGGCTCCGGGAGGACGATCCCGATGTTCGTGAGCGCCGGCTCGGTGACGATCACGGCCACGTCCTCGTGCGCGAGCGCGCGCTCGACGCTCGCCAGGTCGTTGAACTCGGCGGCACGGGTGGTGACCTCGACGGGGACTGGCGCGCCGACGTTGCCGGGCCGGGGACGGGTGGAGCCGTCGGCGGCAAGCACCGCGAACGTCTCGTCCACCGTGCCGTGGTACGAGTACGAGAACGCGAGCACCTTGGGACGGCCGGTGACGAGGCGCGCAAGCCGGATTGCCCAGCGATTGGCGTCCGTGGCTGTGAGACTGAACGACCAGAGGGGTAACCCGAAGCGGCGTGTCAGCTCGGCGGCGACCCACTCCGCGTCGGCGGTCGGCAGCATCGCCGTGACGCCGCCCACCGTTCCCAGCTGGCGGTTGACCGCCTCCACCGTGGCCGCGGGTGCGTGGCCTGCCATGGCGCCGGTGTCGCCGAGCGCGAAGTCGACGTACGTATGTCCGTCCACGTCGGTGACGCGGTTGCCCGAGGCTCCGGCCAGGTAGAGGGGGAAGTGCCCGGCCCACTTGCTCATCCAGGTCATGGGCACGCGGCCGAAGAGATGCTCGGCCTGGTCGAACAACGCGCGTGAGCGCGGATTGGCCTCCGCGTGCCGGCGGCGTTCGCGCACGAGCAGAGAGGCGAGGCGAGCGCGGTCGACCGTCATTCGAGCAGGTCGTTGCCCTCGAACTGACGCACGGGCTCGCGGGCTTCGCTCGCGATCGGAACCGGCCGTCGCGTGTCGGGGTCGATCCGCACGAGGGTCTGCGTCGCGGTGACGAGCAGCTCATCATCGCGGGCGCGGAGCGCCACGAACTCGTAGGTCGAGCTCGAGCGGCCGAGGCGGGACACTCGCACGTAGACGTCGAGCAGGTCGTCGAAACGGGCCGGAGCGTGGTACTCGGTCTCGATCGCCCGCATCACGAACTCGTGGAAGCCGATGTCGATCAGGCCGAGGTCGCGATGGTATTCGAGCCGTGCCAGATCGAAATAGGGCATGTAGCGGCCGTAGTAGACGACACCCTGGGCGTCCGTATCCGAGAACGACACGCGCGTCTGCGCGGCGTACTTGAACGGTGGTCTCGCCGTCGTCCGCCGACCGACGGGGAACGGCGTGCTCACGCGCGCCCCTCGCCGGCCGCCCGAGGAACGCGCATGCAGCTCCCGGTCGAAACAGGGCGTCTCATGCGGGGCGGCCACAGCTCCAATCTCGCCGCACTCATGACCTGATCGCCTCCAGAACCTCGTCACGGCGGCGCTCCATCTCTTCCTCGCTGAGCGCCTCCAGATTGAGCCGGAGCAGCGGCTCCGTGTTCGAGGGCCGGACGTTGAAGTGCCAGTCGTCGAACTCGACCGAGATCCCGTCGAGGTGCGAGATGCGACCGCCTTCCCGGCTGTAGCGCTCCTTCAGCTCCTGCAGCTTGAGTGCGACGTCCGCGACGCGCGTGTTGATCTCGCCTGTGAGGAAGTACGTGTCGCGGAACGGTCGCAGGATCGCCGAGAGCGCCCGCGTGTCGCGCGAAAGGACCTCGAGCGTGACCAGGAAGGGAACGACCCCCGTGTCGGACTTGGAGAAGTCGCGGAAGTAGTAGTGGGCGGACACCTCGCCGCCGAAGAGCGCGTCGTCCTTGCGCATGCGGTGCTTGATGAACGCATGGCCGACGCGATTGATCAATGCCGTGCCGCCCGCCGCTTCGATCGTGCGCGGCACGGCCCAGCTGGCCCGGACGTCGTAGATGATCCGGGCACCAGGCTCCCTCCGCAGCATCTCCTGTGCGAGCAGTGCGGTCATGAAGTCGCCGGGCACGAACTCGCCCGTGTCGTCCACGAAGAAGCAGCGATCGGCGTCTCCATCATAGGCAACGCCGAGATCGGCGCCCTCGGCCCGTGTGCGCTCGACGATGAACCGCCGGTTCTCCTCCAGCAGCGGGTTGGGCTCGTGGTTGGGAAATGACCCATCCGGGTCGAAATGGCAGCAGACCACCTCTACCTGGGGGAGCCGTGCGAGGACACGGGGCAACATGGCCCCGGCCATCCCGTTGGCGGCGTCGACGACCACTTTCAGCGGGCGGATCGCGGGGGCGTCGACGAAGGACAGCACCTTGTCCACGAATCCGTCCCAGACGTCGAGCTTCTCGATCGTGCCGCGCCGACCGCCGGCGGAGCCTTCCTCCAGCGCGCGGCGCCTGACGTCGTCCAGCCCTGAGTCGCCGCCGACCGGCAATGCGTCGCGGCGCACGATCTTCATCCCGATGTACTGCTTCGGGTTGTGCGACGCCGTGACGCAGATGCCGCCGTCGTAGCCGAGATCGCCGACGGCGTAGTAGACCATCTCCGTCCCGACCAGCCCGAGGTCGAAGACGTTCGCGCCGGCGTCCGCCGCACCCTCGATCAGCGCCGCCGTCACCGCGGGCGCGGACAGGCGCATGTCGCGTCCGACGACGATCGTCTTCGGCTCGAACTGCTGCACGTAGCCGCGACCGATGCGGTATGCACCATCCTCGTCCAGCTCGCCGGGATAGATCCCGCGGACGTCGTAAGCCTTGAACACCTTGGGGTCGAGCATCGTGCGCATCGTACGTGCGGAGACATGCGGGCTTTGCCGGCAGCGCACGTGGCGGCCGGTGGTGCGAAGGGGGTTGCGGTCTGCCGTTGCGTGCCGTGCGGGCGGAGCCAGCACGAGTCCGGGTCGCTACCCTGCGGTGGCTCCGGTGCCCGCGCGGAGGATCGCGCGGATGCGCTGGCTCGACTCCTCGTCGGGCGACTCGGAGATGACGGTGGCCGGGCGCTCGAAGCCGGCCAGCGCGTCGCGCAGCGGCTCGACCCGCAGGGTGCCCTCGCCGTACGGGAGGTGCTTGGTCTCGTTGCGGTTGGCGTACGCGATGTCGGAGACGTGAATGTGAAAGGGCACACCCGGCGTGAGCGCGGCGTCGACCTTGGCCAGGGCCTCCGCGAACAGCGGCGCCTCGAGATAGGCGCCGTCGCTCGTCGCATGCATGTGCGCGAAATCGAGAACCGGTCGCACCCAGCCCGCGCCGCGGCTGATCGCGATCACGTCGTCGAGCGAGCCGAGGTCGCGTACGCGTCCCATCACCTCGACGCCGAACGCAACGGCTCGGTCCTTGGCGACCAGGCGCTCGCGCAGCGTGCCGAGCTGCGCGACGACACTCGCGATCGCGTCCTCCTTCGACCGGCCGAGCAGGAAGCCCGGGTGGAAGACGACGACCTCCGCGCCACACGCGGCGGCGATTCCCGCGCTGCGATCGAGCGCGCCGACCGCCGAGGACCATTTCTTCCCCGCAGCCTCGAGATGTCCCATGAATCCGAAGAGGGGGGCGTGCACCGACAGCGCCACGTCGTGCGCCCGGGCCTCTTCACCAAGCCGTTCGGCCCACGGGTAGTCCATCCAGAAGCCGCTCTCGAAGTCGATCTCGCAGGCGTCGTAGCCACGTTCGAGCACCGTGGCGATAGCCGCCTGAGGGGACTCGCGCGAGGGCGCGCGGGCCGGGCCGATGCGCACTCTGCCCACCCGGCGAGCATACTCTGCCGCCCCTGACAACACGTTTCCCCTGCAAACGGCCGATGCTGTCCGACGGGTCCCGTACCCTCGACGTCATGAACCAGCCGACGCGAATCGACCTCCTCGAGCTCGACATCGACCTGCGTCTGACCGACCTCTGGCGTGAGGCGGTGGACGTCGCCGAATGGAATCTCGAGGTTGTCTCGGCCTTCATGCGGGCCGCGTACGGCAAGGGCTACACCGACGCTCTCACCGAGGACACGCCCGGCAGTCTCTGCCTCGACCACGGCTACGACCTGCCCGCCCGGGACGACCGCGTCACCGCCCGCGACGCCGTCTGAGACAGCCCGGCTACACTCTCGGCATGGCTCGCAAGGGCAACCCAGCGCGCCTCGTCGTCGCCCTTTCGGTGGCCGCTGTGCTGGCGGTCTTCCTGCTGTACACGTCGATCGCCGGGAACGCGACGCCGTCCATCCAGCCGAGTGCGCTCGCGGGCCGCGCCGATTCCGTCCAGCTCACCGGCAAGGTCGTGAGGGGTTCGATCACCGGCGACGCGGCGTCGAAGGACGGCCTTCGCTTTGTGTTGCGCGATCTCGAAGGGCCGAGCAAGGCCAGAGTTGCCGTCGTCTATACGGGCACCGTGCCACCGCAATTCAAGGACGACCGGCATCTCGTGGTCACGGGCAAGCTCGTCCGCGGCATCTTCGTCGCCGATCGGGACTCGATGATCACCAAGTGCCCGTCGAAGTTCTCGGCCAAAGAGCCGAAGGTCACAGAGAGCTAGCAGCTCATGCCCGAGCTCGGCCGAGCCGCGCTGATCCTCACGCTCGGCCTGTCTCTGTACGGGCTGGCCGCGGGTGGCTACGCGGCCTGGGCGGGCCGCCGCCGGCTCGCGAACTCCGCGCGCAACGCCGTGCTGGCGTCGTTCGCGTCGACGCTGGTGGCGACCGCGGTGCTCGTCGGCTCGTTCGTCACGAACGACTTTTCGAACGAGTACGTCGCCACCCATTCGAGCCGCGACCTGCCGTTCGGCTACAAGATCTCGGCGCTGTGGGGTGGCCAGGAGGGGTCGCTCATCCTCTGGCTGCTCGTGCTCAACGGCCTCTCGGCGGCTGCCCTGGTCGCCAGTCGCCTCCGCGCGTCTGACATCACGCGCTGGGTGGTACCGGTGCTGGCGGGCGTGTCGACGGGCTTCGCCTGGATTCTGGTCGGCGTCACGAGCCCGTTCACGACGATCCCGGCTCCCCTCGATGGATCCGGTCTGACCCCGTCCTTGCAGAACCCCTACATGGCGACGCATCCGCCGCTGTTGTACGTCGGGTACGTCGGGCTGGCGATCCCTTGGGCGTTTGCCATGGGGTCACTGCTCTCCGGACGGACCGACGAGCGCTGGCTCGTGCTGACCCGCCGCTGGACGCTGGTGGCGTGGGCCGCACTTGGTATCGGACAGTTGCTGGGAGCGCACTGGGCGTACGAGGAAGTCGGCTGGGGCGGCTACTACGCCTGGGATCCCGTGGAGAACGCGGCACTGATGCCGTGGCTGGCGGCGACGGCGTTCCTGCATTCGGTGATGATCCAGGAGAAGCGGGGCATGCTCCGCGTCTGGAACGTGGTGCTCGTCTCGCTCGCCTTCTGTCTCTCCGTCTTCGGGACGTTCCTGACCCGCTCGGGTGTGATCAGCTCGATTCACTCCTTCTCGGCTGGCCCGCTCGGCGCGTGGTTCCTCGCGCTGGTCGTGATCGCGATCGCGGTCTCGGTGGCGCTGATCGTGCACCGTCTGCCGCAGCTCCGCTCGCAGACCCGCCTGGAGTCGCTGCTCTCCCGCGAGGCCACGTTCCTGTACAACAACCTCCTCCTCGTCGCCCTGTGCCTGACCATCCTCTGGGGGGTCGCCTGGCCTCTCGTGTCGGAGGCGGTGCGGGGCGAGGCGGTCGTCGTCGGGAGGCCGTACTACGACTTCTTCCTGCGGATCTTCGGCTTACCCCTGCTGCTGCTGATGGGGATCGCGCCGCTGATCGCGTGGCGGCGTGCGTCACTGCGGGGGCTCGGACGCCTGTTCGTCTGGCCCGCGGTGACTGCGCTGGCCGCCGGGGTGCTGCTGGTGGCGCTCGGTGCAGGCTCGTCGATTCCGGGGCTGATCGCGTACACCTTTTCCGCGTTCGTCACAGCCACGATCGTGCTCGAGTTCGTCCGTGGCACGCGCGCCCGGAGGGCACTCAGCGGTGGCTCGGTGCCGGCCGCGTTCGCCCAGCTCGTCGCTCGGAACCGGCGGCGGTACGGCGGATACGTGGTGCATTTCGCGATCGTGCTGCTTGCGGTCGGGATCGCGGGATCGAGCGCCTACGACACCGAGGCCGAGAACACGAGCATGCGTCCGGGCGAGACGCTGGCGGTGGGGGATTACCGGCTGACGCTGGAAGGGACGGCCGAGCGTGAGGCCCCGAACGCGATCGAGACGCGAGCCGTCTTCGCCGTGGCAAGGGACGGATCCGATCTGGGGCCGCTCGAGGCCGGGGAGAACGCCTACGCCGTCGAGGGCGAGATCTCCAACGAGGTCGGGATCCGCACCGATCTCGCTCGGGCCGAGGACCTCTTCGTGATCGCGGAGCTGCGGCAGAACGGGACCGTCAACGCTCGCGCGTTCGTGAAGCCGCTCGTCAATCTCATCTGGCTGGCAGGGCTGGTGTTCCTGCTCGGCTCGCTGATCACCTTGTGGCCGGATGCCCGCGAGGAGCGGCGGCTCGTGACGCGATTCGAGGAGGCGCGGCGTGGTGTCGCGAGCCGCGCCAGGTGATTCTGGCCGTCCTGTTCGCCGCGACGCTCGCCGTCATCTGTGTGATCGCCGTCGCCCTGCCCTTTCTCCGTGAGCCGGAGCCGGTTTCGGACGCGGCCGACGAACCGGACCTCTCGTCTGCGGTCCGGCTCGAGCGGGCCGAGGCCCGCGATCGAGCGCTTGCCGCGCTGAAGGAGCTCGAGCGCGATCATCGTGAGGGCCGCGTCGCGGACAGCGACTACCGGGCGCAGCTACGGCCGCTCCGGCAGGAAGCAGCTCGGGCGCTGGCCGCTGCAGAGGAACAGCCGGAGCAACAGCGAAGATGACTCGAATGGGACGGCGGATGCTCGCCCTCATCGTCCTCGCCTGCCTCGCCGTCGCTGTCGCGACCCCGGCACTGGGCGATCCCGGTGACGAGAAGGCACAGATCGACGCGCAGATCGACGAGCTTCATGGGGCGATCGGCGCCGCCGAGGAGCGTTCGACCGTGCTTTCCACCGAGATCGCGGACGCAACCGCGAAGGTACGTCGGGCGGAGGCGGCGATCTCCGGGGAACAGCAGCGACTCGAGAGCCTCGAGGCCACCCTCGGCGCGCAGGTCGAGCGCCGCGAGGCCATCGACGCGAGGATCGAGCGGCTGAGGAGGCGGATCGCGACCCTGCGTGAAGAAGTCGGTCAGGCCGAGACGGTGCTCGCCGAGCGCGTCCGGGGGATTTACATGGTCGGACAGCCGGATGTGACCGCATTCCTGCTCGGCGCCACCTCGTTCGAGGAGCTCGTCGACAACGTCGACCTGCTGAACCGGATCGGGAAGCGGGACCGCGTGATTCTCGAGCGGCTGCAGCGCGTGCGCCTTGCGGCGGTCCGCTCCAAGGCCGAGGAGGCCGAGGCCCGGCGTGACGCGCTCGAGCTGGAGCGCGAGATCCGCGCCCAGGTCGAGGAGCAGCGGGCGGTACGGGACCGGCTGGTCGCGTCCCGTGATCAGCTGGTCGCCGCCAGCAGAGAGCGCTCGGCGACGCTCGCGCAGATCAAGGAGGACCGTGCCCATTTCGAGGCCGAGGTCGACGCGCTCGAGCAGGAGAGCGCTGCACTGGCCGAGCGAATTCGTGCCTCACAGCAAGCTGCAGCAGCCGCAGCCACTGCCACCACCAGCGGCTCGACGAGCACCCCCTCGGCGGCGGGCCTGGTCTGGCCCGTTGCAGGACCGGTGACCAGCGGCTACGGCTGGCGCTGGGGCCGGCTGCACGAAGGCATCGATATCGCCGTCCCGGAGGGAACACCGGTGGTGGCCGCAGCCGGCGGCACGGTGCTCGAGGCAGGTTGGGGCGGCGGCTACGGCAACCTCGTCGTGATCGATCACGGCAACGGGCTTGCCACCGCGTACGCGCACAACTCGAGCCTTGCGGTGGCGCCAGGCTCCACCGTCGGCCAGGGCCAAGTCGTGGCGTACTCCGGCAACACGGGAAGCTCGACCGGCCCGCACGTGCACTTCGAGGTGCGGGTCAACGGCGGCTCGGTCGATCCGCTCGGCTACCTGTAGAGCACTAGGCCACAGCCGCGGGCAGCTTGTCCGCGACGACGACGTGCAGGTCGGGCAGCGCCCGCCAGAGCTCGTCGAGACCGAGCCCGTAGCCGGCGAACAGCTCGTCCGGCACGGTGAAGCCGGTGAAGCGGAGCGGCAGGTCCTCGACCAGCCTTCGGTAGGGGCGATCGAGCAGCGTGACCGCGGCGATCGACGCGGGCTGCCGGGCCTGCAACGTCCTCTGGAGAAAGGCGAGCGTGAGCCCCGTGTCGACGACGTCCTCGACGATCAGCACGTGCCTGCCGGCAACCGGGCGCTCAAGATCCTTGAGCAGGCGCGCTGAGGCTCCGGACCCGCGAGTGCCGTACGGCGCGATCTCCACGACGTCGAGCTCGTGGGCAAGCGGAAGGGCCCGGGAAAGGTCGCTCAGGAAGACGACGCTGGACTTGAGTGGTGCCACCAGCACCAGCTCGCAGCCGGTGTACGAGGCGGCGATCTCCCTGCCCAGCTCGCCCACCCGCCGCGCGATCTCGGTGCGCGCGAGATAGACCTCACCGACGGGATGGCCGAGCTCGCGCAGCCGATGGACAGGCTTGGTCACGCGGCGATCTGCAAGCGGTGACGCTGCGCGAGCCGCTCGATGTCGCGGCGGTAGAACAGCTTGACCTTCACGTCCGGGTACTGCTCGCGCAGCTGCCGCAGCTTGCGGTTCTTGCGGGTCACGAGCGACTGCTTCATCACCGTCACCTCGACGTAGAGGTCCTGGTCGGGAAGGTAGAAATCCGGGGTGAAGGCGCTCGTGACGCGGCCCTCGGGATCGTGGTCGAGCACGAACTGCCGCGGCTCGTACGCCCAGGGGATCCCGTAGAAGTCGAGGATCTTGGCGCACTCCACCTCGGTCTGATTGGCAAAACGGGGTGGTTCGTCGCCGCAGAAGCTACGGAAGGCGAGCGGGTCCACCACCTCATCGACCACCGCGATCCAGGGTAGAGACGGCCTCGGACGGCGATGACGCGGACACGCGCGGCCTACACTCCCGTTACGTGTTCCGGATCGCCCACCTCTCGGACCTTCATTGCGGCGGCCCGTACTTCGAGCCGACGCTCCTGGAGCGGGCGCTGGCGGAGATCAACGACGTCAAGCCGGACGTGGTCGTGTGCACGGGCGACTTGACGACGCTCGGTTTCAAGCACGAGTACCAGCTGGCGCGCGAGTACCTGAACAAGCTCGAATGCGAGTCGTTCGTGGTCGTGCCGGGGAACCATGACTCGCGAAACGTCGGCTACGTCCATTTCGAGGAGCTGTTCGGCCCGCGCAACTCTGTGCTGCGCAAGGGGGGAGTGACCATCGTCGCGGTCGACTCCACCGAGCCCGATCTCGATCACGGCCAGATCGGGCGTGGCCGCTACCCGTGGATCGAGGAGGAGTTCGCGGCCGAGCCCGCCACGCTCAAGATCTTCGTGCTGCATCATCATCTGCTGCCCGTGCCCGGGACCGGGCGCGAGCGGAACGTCGTCTACGACGCCGGGGACACGCTCGAATGCCTGCTGCGGTCGGGTATCCATCTCGTCCTGAGCGGGCACAAGCACGTCCCGTACGCCTGGCGGCTCGAGGATCTGTTCGTCGTCAACACCGGAACCGTCTCCTCGCTGCGGCTTCGCGGCAACACGCGGCCCTGTTACAACCTGATCGAGGTCGAGGGGCATCACGTGGACATCTGGCGGCGCCATCCGTTCCACGGGCAGGAGCGGATCATCCAGTTCTCCACCCAGACGGGCGAGTACGAGAAGTACACGGGCCGCATCGAACGGGAGGTGTCGAGCCGGTGAGGTCTCGCGCGCTGGTGCTCGTGGACGGCGAGCACTATCCGGACGTGACGCGCGAGGCGCTCGACTGCCTGCCGTACGAGGTGGTCGCGGCGGTGCTGGTCGGAGGCACGGAGAAGCTGCGTGGCGAGCTGGAGCTCGGGGTTCCTCTGTACGGGGGACTCGAGGAGGCGCTCGGATGCGTGCCGCAGGTAGACCTCGTCTTCGATCTCTCCGACGAGCCCGTGCTCTCACCGCCCGACCGGATGCGTCTGGCAGCGCTCGCGCTGGCGCGGGGGCTCGCCTACGAAGGGCCTGGTTTCCGCTTCGAGCCGCCGCTCCTGGCGGCAGCCGATGTGCCGACGCTGGCCGTGATCGGCACGGGCAAGCGCATCGGCAAGACCGCCGTCACCGCCCATGCAGCCGCCCTCGCTGCACGGGACCGCCGGGTGGTGATCGTGGCAATGGGCCGCGGCGGTCCAGCGGAGCCCGAGGTGATGGAGCGGCGGCCGTCGACGGACGACCTGCTGGCGCTGTCGCGCACGGGCCGACACGCCGCCTCGGATCACCTGGAGATTGCCGCTCTGACGGGACTGCCGACGGTCGGGTGCCGTCGCGCGGGGGGAGGTCTCGCGGGCGAGGTCGCGCGTTCGAACGTGCTGGAAGGGATGGCGCGCGCGGCTGCGCTCGCGCCCGAGCTGGTCCTGCTCGACGGCAGCGGCGCTGCCATGCCACCCGTCGCTGCCGACCGCCGCATCCTCGTGGTCGGCGCACACCAGGAGCCGGCCGTCGCCGCCGGGTACCTCAACCAGTACCGTGCGCTGCTTGCCGACCTCGTGATCGTGACGATGGCAGAGCCGGAGGCGGGACGGCGGGTGGCCGACGCCGTGCAAACCGTGACGCCTGCCGGCATCCCGCTGCTCGAGGTGACCCTTCGGCCCCGCCCGTTGGCTGCGATCGAAGGCGCCGTGGTCGCCTACTTCGCGACAGCACCCGAGCCGGCACATCGCCGCCTGTCCGAACACCTCGTCCGCTGCCACGGTGCGGCGGAGGTGCGCGTGTCCGGGAGCCTGGGCGACAGGGCAGCGCTTACCGGTGAGCTCGACCGGCTCGAGTGTGACGTCGTGCTCGTCGAGCTGAAAGGCGCCGCGGTGGACGTGGTCGTCGAGCACGCAGTACGCCGTGGTCTCCGCGTCGTGGTGGCCGCGAACGAGCTGGTGACGATCGGCGCCGACGGCGGACTGGACGAGCATCTGCGTCGGCTCGGGGACGAGGCCGTGGCCGCGCACGGAGTGCCGGTCGGGTGACGCATCGTCGCCATCCGGCGCCGCTGCCGCTCGGTGGAGAGGGCGCCCCGCCGTGGTCGAAGGGCCTGATGGCCCGCGCTCTGGCCGCGACGGGTCTCACGCCCACACGCGCCTATGATCTCGCGCGGCGCATCGACGAGGATCTCGCGCACCGGGCAACAGCCACGGTGGAGCTCGAGCGGGTGGCCTTCCTCGCGGTGGAGACGCTCGGCGACGGCGAGGGGCAGCGCACGATACGTCGCTTGCAGCGCTTGCAGACGCTGCAGGCTCTGGACGTGCCGGTCATCGTGCTCGTCGGCGGTGCCACGGGCACAGGCAAGTCGACGCTCGCCACTGAGCTGGCGCACCGGCTCGGGATCACCCGGGTCACCTCCACCGACTTCATCCGGCAGACGATGCGCGCGTTCTTCTCGCGGGAGTTCATGCCGTCGGTGCACTACTCGAGCTTCGAGGCCTCGCTCGCGCTGACGAAGGCCGAGGAGGACGAGGCGGGCGAGCCCACGCTGCTCGGCTTCCTCGACCAGTCGCGTAACGTGCTCGTCGGGGTCGAGGCGGCGATCGACCGCGCGCTCGCGGAGGGCTGGTCGATGGTGCTCGAGGGTGTGCATCTCGTCCCGGGAATGCTGAAGATCGATCGCGATCCGGCGATCGTCGTACACGTCGTGGTGGCGATCAGCGACGAAGGTGCGCATCGCAGCCACTTCTGGGTGCGCGACTCGGCGACCGACGGCCTGCGTCCGCTCGAGAAGTATCTCGACGGGCTTCCTGAGATCCGGCTGATCCAGGACGCACTACTCGAGCGGGCGGCTCGCTGCGACGTGCCGGTGATCGAGAACCGGACGCTCGACCAGGCGATCGGCGAGGTGCTCGACCTCGTGCTGAGCAGGGCGGACGCACTGGTCAGAGCGTGAGCCCGGCGCAGCCGATCCCGACTGCGGCCGACGTGGATGCCGCGGCCGCGCGGCTCGCCGGTCTGGCGGTGCGGACACCGTTGCTCCACTCGCCCGCTCTCGACGAGCGCGTCCGCGCACGGGTCTTTCTCAAGCCGGAGACCCTCCAGCGCACCGGCTCGTTCAAGTTCCGCGGCGCCTACAACCGGCTGTCAGCGCTGACGGCCGGAGAGCGGGAGCGGGGGGTTGTGGCGTTCTCCTCCGGAAATCACGCACAGGGCGTCGCCGCGGCGGCGGCGCTGCTCGGCATGCGCGCGACGATCGTGATGCCGGCGGACGCCCCGGCCGCGAAGCGGTCCCGCACCGAGGCCTTCGGTGCGGCGATCGTCGAGTACGACCGTGAGCGCGACGATCGCGAGGCGATCGCGCGCGGGCTGGCGGGGGAGCTCGGTGCGACGCTCGTTCCGCCCTACGACGACCCGTACGTGATCGCCGGTCAGGGGACGGTCGGCCTCGAGATCGCCGAGGACCTCGAGCGGGCCGGAGCGGCACCCGACCTCGTCGCCGTCAACGTCTCCGGCGGCGGGCTGATCGCCGGAGTTTCGCTCGCGGTCACGCGTCGCTTCCCCGGTGCGCGGGTGTTCGCCGCCGAGCCAGCCGGCTTCGACGACCACGCCCGCTCGCTCGCCGGCGGCAGCCGACTGCGGAACACCCGGGTCACCGGATCGATCTGCGATGCGCTGCTTGCGTCCGAACCGGGTGAGCTCACCTTCGAGATCAACCGCGCGCTGCTGGCGGGAGGTGTCGCCGCGACGGACGAGGAGGTGGAGCGAGCCGTCGCCTTCGCCTTCCGGGAGCTGAAGCTCGTGGTCGAGCCGAGCGGCGCCGTCGCACTGGCCGCGCTGCTCGACGGCCGGCTCGACGCGGAGGGGAAGACCGTGGTGATCGTGCTCTCGGGCGGCAACGTCGACGCCGAGGCCTTCTCGCGGATGGTCGGCCTCGATCATCTAGAGTGATCGCATGGTTACCGAGGGAGACGTGGTCGAAGCGCTGCACGGGGTCGAAGACCCGGAACTGGGCATGGACATCGTCGAGCTCGGCCTCTTCTACGAGGCCCAGATCGACGGTCCGCAGGTGAAGGTCATCCACTCGCTGACGTCGATGGGCTGTCCCGCCGGCCCGATGATCCAGGAGGCGATCCACGACGCCGTGGCCGCGCTCCCCGGGGTGGAGGGCGTGGAGGTGGAGCTGACGTTCGACCCGGCGTGGACGCCGGACCGCATGTCGGACGACGCCAAGTTCATCCTTGGGTTCGGGTAGCCGTCGTACGGTGCGGAGCGCCTACGGGCGGGGTCGCCGTTCTGGGTAGCGCGTGAGCCCGTCGTCGGGGATCGGCTCCCACGAGGCAGCGTAGGCGACGAACTGCCGGGCTGACGGTCGGATCCCAGGGTCGTCGTCGAAGGCGCCGAGGCGGACGAACCGCTCGTCCTGATCGGCGGGATTGCGCGCCCACAGAGCAGATCCGCAGCGGCTGCAGAAGTCCTTCGCGAAGCCGTCGGGCGGCTCATAGGCGCATACGAGTTCCTCTCCCTGTCGGATTCGCAGCGATCCCGGCACGATCTCCACCGACGCAGACGCCGACGAGCCCGTGCGTCGCTGGCAGCGAGTGCAATGGCAGTAGAGGGCCATGACGGGCGGCTCGCTCACCTCGAAGCGCACGCCCCCGCAGAGGCAGCCGCCGGTGAGAGGGCGGTCGTTCATGTCACGAAGAGTAACGGCCGGGCGGACCACGCCTTGGGGACTGGGACTGACCCTCGGGTCACGGGCAGCTTGGACGTCCTTGCTCGGTCGAAGAACGGCCGCGCGGATACCGTTCAGTCGCGTGCTCACCGCCGATGAGCTCACGGCCACCGCGAACTCGCTCGGGCTCGACGTTGTCGGCGCGGCGCCGGCTGCCGCCTACTCCACGACCGAGGAGAACATCGCCGACCGGACGGCCCGCGGCCTGTTCGCCGAGATGAAGTTCACGATGGCCGTGCCGGAGCGGTCGTGCCATCCGGAGCTGCTGTTCGGGGGGGCTCGCACGGTGATCTCGGCGGCGCTCTGCTACTACGTCCCCGGCCCCGAGCCCGGTCCGGGTGAGAGGCAGCTGCCGCGCTACACCTGGTGGGATACCTACGCCGAGCTACGCGAGAAGCTCGACGCGCTGGGGCAGAAGCTCGGCGGCAACTACCGAGTGCTCGTAGACGAGAACGACCATGTCGACCGTGAGGCGGCGGCGCGGAGCGGGGTTGGTTTCTACGGCAAGAACACGATGATCATCACCGAGCGTTACGGCTCCTGGGTGGTGCTCGGCACCCTCGTCACCGATCGCGAGATCGAGGCGGCACCACCGCTCGCGCTCGACTGCGGCCGCTGCACCCTGTGTATCGAGGCCTGCCCGACAGGGGCGCTCGACACCCCCGGCGAGCTCGACGCCACTCGCTGCCTCTCGTACTGGACGCAGACGGCGAACGAGCCCCCGCCCGACATCGAGCCCGCGCTGGGCGGCACCGTCTACGGCTGCGACATCTGCCAGGACGTCTGCCCGTGGAACCGCGGCATCGAGCGGCGCCGTGCAGAGACGCCGTTACCTGAAGCGGCAGAGCCTGTCGTCTCCCTGCTCGCCTGGCTCCAGGCGCACCCGGCCGAGCTGCGCGCGCAGTTCAACCGGTTCTTCGTTCCGCGAAACGACGGGCGCTACCTGCAACGCAACGCGGCCGTGGCGGCAGCAGGCGAGGCGCGTGAGCCGGTCGTGCGCGCCGCGCTGCTCGAACGTGCCGAGTCTGACGACCCCGTGACGTCTCCGGCGGCGGCTCGTGCATTGCAGAGGTCGGCGGAGCAAACGTGGTAGACAAGCGAGCACCTTGCGAGGCGTGTTCCTGAGCCTGTTCGCGGGCGCTGCCGGGGTCTCCGTAGCGGCGGGTCTCACCCGTGCGTTCGCCCGTTGGTGTACGGGTGACGCCGCTGACGGGCCCCTGAAGGGGCCCGTCGGTTCGGTTGCAGGGTCCTGCGGTCTGACGCAACCTGTCGCCGGCTCGCGAGATCAGTGGGGTGCGGCCGCATGAGTGGACCCGGGGATCTCGGCTACCTCGCGCACGAGCTGCGGAGTTGGGTAGCCGCGCTCGAGCTGCTCGGCGACGCCGCGCGCCGGCCCGGCCTGGACGCCGACACCCGCACCGCAATCGTTGCGCGGGCTCTCGCCGCGGGGAGGACGATCGAACGGCTGCTCGTCGAGCCCGACCCTCGGTCGCTGCTCCTGGAGAACGTGGACGCGACCGGCCTGCTCGTGGCTTTGGCACAGGACGGGGTGCAGTTCCATCCGGACACGGAGCAGGTCGAGGTGCGCGCCGACCCGGTGAGGCTGCGGCAGGCGCTTGCGAACCTGATCGGCAACGCGCGCCGTCATGCAGCCGGCGTGGTCACCGTCGCCGTCGGTGTCGAGCCGGACTCCGTGGTCTTCACGGTCACCGACGACGGTGCAGGCTTCCCGGCGGGTGTCGACGTCTTCGCCGAAGGAGTCAGCGGCGCGGGCTCGACCGGCCTCGGGCTGGCGATCGTGCGCGCGATCGCCGAGGCTCACGGCGGCTCGGTGGAGGCCCGAAATCCGCCGCCGGGTGGGGCGGAGGTCAGGCTCGTTCTGCCGCGCGGCGGCGGGAGCTCTTGAGCCCCAGCTCCGCCACCAGGGCTCCGGCGCGCTTGGCCACGCGCTGTCGCATCTCGGTCGGCTCGAGCACGGTCGTCTCCCCGCGGTCGGCCAGCACCTCGGTCATGAGCCAGTCGTCCGACTTGTACGGCAGCGTCGTCACGGCGGAGCGGTCGGTGAGCGCGCTCGCACCCCGCTCGAGCTTCCAGCGCGCGATCGCGGGGCTGTGCCAGAGCCTGGCCACACGAGGCTCCGAGAGGTAGTTAGGGTCGTACCCCTCACGGGGCTCGAACGTCTCGTCCAACAGCGTCGCCGAGCGCATCCGGTCGAGCCGATACGTGCGCGGGCCGTCCACCGTGCGATCCCACGTGTGCACACGCCACACCGGGAGCTCGCGCTCGAACGAGTACGCCTCGATCACCCGGTTGTTCGGCGTGTCCTCGCCCTCCTTGAGGTATTCGATCTCCACGAGGCGGTGGCCGTCGGCCGCCTGTGAGAGCGTCCTGATCAGGCGCTCCTCACCGTCGTCCACCCGGGGCTCGGGCGTCTGCTGCAGCTGGAACTGGCCGAACGTCTCCTCGAGCTTGCGCCGCACCCGCTGCAACGGCGTGTCCGCCTCGGCGGCGATCGTCGGGCCGACGTACTCGATGGCGAGCCTGATCGCCCGCGCCTCGAGCGGGGTCAGCTTCGGCGGCTTGCGGAACACGTCGCCGTACAGCTCCTTGTCCACCCGGACGACATCCGTATCGTCATCCACTTCCGCGTAGACGGTGTAGCACCCGCCGCCGAAGTTGACGAGGTTGAGCAGCGAGAGGTGCGCCTGCAACTCCTCGCGCGGGATCGAGAACCGGCCGGCCAGCTCGTTGCCCTCGAGCTTGCCCGTCGAATCCTCGCCGCAGGCCGTCAGCAGATGCGCGAGCAGCGCTTGCAGCACTCCGAAGCGCTCGGGCGCCACCGGCCCGGCCGGCCTCTCGGGCTGGCTGGTCTTACCCTGCACGCGCCGTTCGCGCGCCAGACGCGGCGCATCGCCCCGATGGCTCTCCTGAAGGTGCTCGAGTGCAGCCTTCACGCCGTCGCGGAGCTCGGCCGGCTCCAGCGGGACCGCGCGGCCGTTCTGGCGTAGCACCCAGCCGACCAGAGGCTCCACCCGGGAGTACGCCGTCTCGAACACGCCGTCGTCGAGACGGCCCGCATCGGAGAGGGTGCGATGCACCCACCAGGCGGTGTCCCCCTGCACGGCGATCCGTGCCACTCCCTGGGCGGGCCCGATCTGCCACGGCCTCGGCACCTTGTGGTCCTCGACGTTGAATTCGGCCGGGAGCCGAAAATCGCGTTCGCGCCGCGTCGCGAAGCGGATGTCCGAGCGCATCCTGGAGACGCGGAAGGTGCGGATCGCGCTCCGGTCGACGTCATGCCCGATCACGTACCAGACACCGTCGTCCAGGCGGAGGGCATAGGGGTTGAGCTTGCGCTCGGTCTCGCGCTCACGGGCCGGCGACCAGTAGCGGAACGTGATGGTGCGCTGCTTGGAGATCGCAGCCTCGAGCTTGGACAGTCTGCCGGCCAGCTCCGGGGAATAATCCGGCGCGCTCACCCGCACCCGCTCTGCCGTGTCGGTGCGCGGCTCGTCGAAGCCGGGACGGCCGAGCGCCAGGTTCTGTAGGGCGAGCCGGAGCGGCTCGGCGTAGGCGAACTTGCCTTCCAGGTAGTACAGCGCGGTCTGCAGGGCGGCGAGCTCGTCGTCGTCGAGTTCGAGACGCTCGAGGAAGTAGTTCTCCGAGCGGAGCGTGTACAGCTCCTCCCCGGTGAACTCGTCTCGCTGCGAGGTGAGGGGGATGCCCAGCGAGGTCAGCTCGGCACGGTCCGAGTAGAAGCGGCGGGCAAACGCCTCGTCGGACATCTCGGAGTACCCCTCCACGTTGCCCTTGACGTCGCGAGCTGTGAGCGGACGCCGTTCCGCCATCAGGAATGCGACCAGCGAGAGCTGACGGATCAGCTTGTCGGCGTCATGCGACATCAGCGGCCGAGCTTAGATGAAAGCCTGGGAATGCGCGGCGCGTCGAGCTCAGGCCGCGAGCGCTCGGGAAGCCGAGCGCTCGAGATGCTGGTGCGACGGGCAGTAGTCGCGGCTCGGAAGCGGCGTCCGCTGACATGCCTTCCCCTTGCGGGTGGTCGCCTTGCAGCGGGCGATCCCGCCGTCGAGCAGCCCAGCCTCGAGTTGCGCCTGGATGAACCCGATCGCCGCGTTCACGCCCTCGTGGACGGTCCAGGCAACTTCTCGCTGCACGGTGATGGGGAAGTAGCGGCGGATGTCCTGGAACAGCGCGCGCTCCGGCCGCGAGAAGTAGTGCGGGTCCGCGGCGAGGCGCTCCATCGTGCCCTCGCACTCGCTGAGCACGGCACGGCGATGGGAGGCACGCACGTCGGCAGTTGCGTACGGGTCGATCAGGTCCTTGATCGAGCGGTAGATCGCACGCGAGTACTGATACATGCAGGACTGCAGCTGTGCCGCGCGCTCTTCCACGGGGATCCTCTCGCTCTCGTGAACTTCGCGGTTCGGAGCCGTTTCGGGCTTCCGACCGCCTGCCGGAAGTCCAGTATACAGCCTGTACGCGGATGTTACAAGCTCGGCACAATCGTTTTCAGTTCAGAAGACAAAAGGTCAGCCGACGATGCGTTGCACGCGCGCGGTGCGCGAGGCCTTGCGCGCAGCTCCGAGCGTCGCTCTGGCCTCGCTCTCCGAGGTGAATCTCCCTGCAAAAACCACCCAGTACCCCGGTTGCAGGCTGGGATAGCGCGAGGAGTCTGCGACACCAGTGCCCGCCACTCCACGCCGTCGCGCGGTACGCGCAAGGGCCACCGCTTGCGCACGGCCGCGTGATCTTGGGACGTCCGCGAGCACCACCGTCCATCCGTCCAGGCCGGCAGGCCAGTCGTCGGCCGCACCCGCGGCAGCCGGCGGCGGCGAGGGAGCGCGCACGTTTCCCCCGAGCGCCGTGATCACCGTCGTCGCGGTCGCGGCTTCCCTGGTCGCCCACACGGCCGAGGCGGCGCCGACGACCGCGATCGCCGCCAGCGCGACCACGGATCCCACCAGCCTCGACCTGTCGAGGGGTGAGCGGCCGAACCGCCCGGGCCCGCGTCGGCGAGTCCCGCAGCGCAGGCAATACTCCTGGCCGCCGGCGAGAGGGCCCGAGCAGCGGTGGCAGGTGGTCATGCCGTCGTCGGCTCGTCCACGAACGACCGTCCGCAGCTCGGACAGAACCGTGCTCCCATCAGCGCCGGCGCGCCGCACGCGCACACGCCTCCCGGCCGCCGCCGCAGGCCTCGTGCCCCCGCCAGAAGCGCGTCGATCTCGCTGACCCGCGCCTCGATCGCCACGAGCTCCGCGCAGCGCTCGACGAGCACGTCGGCGGTGAACTGATCACGGCGATACATCTCGAGCGTCAAGCCGCCGAGATCGTGCAACCGCTCTTCGCGAAGGAGCAGCAGCGCACGCCGCTCACGTCGCAGCTCGGTGGGGGAGACGCTTCTCCGTGCGGTCACGCTCGAACGATAACGGCGGGGTCAGAGCTCGCCGCCGACGCACGTAGGGCACAAGCGGCCGCGCCCCGGGGTGTGACCATCGGGGTCAGACGCAGCTTGTGCGGACCGGTGGTGCCTGAGCGTCGGTCAAGGCACCGATTTCCCTCTGCCACCTCTGCCGCGCGCCGCGTAGGATCCCGCGATGGACGAGGTGCGCACGATCGGGGTGGTGGGGCTCGGGGCGATGGGCTCCGGAATCGCGCAGGTCGCGCTGGAGGCCGGGTACGCCGTGGTCGGTCGGGAGGTGACGATCGAGCTGGCCGAGGGCGCGCGCGGACGTGTCGGCCACTTCCTGCGCCGCAAGGCGGCCAAGGGCGAGCTCGCGGAGGAGGCGGTGGAGGACGCTCTCGGCCGCTTCGCGATCACCACCGAGCTGGCCGACGTGGCGGGAGCCGATCTCGTGATCGAGGCGATCGTGGAGGTGCTGGAGCCGAAGCAAGCCCTCTTCGCCGAACTGGGTGCGATCGCACCCCAGGCGATTCTGGCCACGAACACCTCGGCGCTCTCGGTCACGGCCATCGCCAGCGCTGCGCCGCAACCGGAGCGCGTCGTCGGCATGCATTTCTTCAACCCCGTGCCGCTGATGCCGCTGCTCGAGGTGGTGAAGGCAGAGCTCAGCGGCAACGCAGCCGTCGCGACCGCCGTCGCCGTCGGGGAGGCGCTCGGCAAGCAGGTCGTCACCTGTCGCGACACACCGGGTTTCGTCGTCAACCGCGTGCTCGTGCCGCTGCTCAACGACTGCATCCGCGCGCTCGACGACACCGGAGCCACCCCCGAGGAGCTCGATCTCGCCCTCACCGCCGGTACGGGCTGGCCAATGGGCCCGTGCGCGCTCGCCGACCTCGTCGGCATCGACGTTCACGTCCACGCCGCCGAAGCGCTGTACGCCCGCACTCGGGAACCTCGCATGGCCCCACCGTCCCGCCTCGTCGCCATGCGCGACGCAGGTCTGCTCGGTCGGAAGAGCGGGCGCGGGTTCTACGAATACGTGTGATCTTGCGCAAGCGGTCATCCGGCTCTCGCCGGACGACCGCGCGCCGCTGCGCGAGGCTCGGTTGCGATTCCAGCTGCTTACCCTGGGATCCCGGGCGGCGAGGAGACCAGGCGAACAAGCCAGTCTGGAAGACCGGCTCCCCGGCCGGTCGGCCAACCTGCGAGCCGGCGGGCTTCCGGCGGCGTACTCCCCCGAGCCGGTCTTCAGACCGGCTTGTCCGTTCCGCTACCCCATCACCCAACAGCTAAGGAGCCGAACACAACAACGGCGGAGCGGACACGCTCACCCCAACCGCTTACCGCAGGATCCGGGCATTTCGGGGCCGGAGGAACCGGTCCGGCTGCCTGGCCCGTTGACCCTGTGGAGCTTGTGACGCAGCCGGGGTCGTGGGTTCGGGTGATTCGGCCTCGACGCTTACAGATTCCTAACGCGGGTCTCACGAGGAATGCATCGGCGGCGCCGATACTCAGGGAGTGATGCGCGTGGCATTCCTGACTCTGCTTGCCGTCGTGCTCGCGATCCCGGCCACGATTGCCGCCGCCCCTGAGGTTCGCGGATCGATCTCGATCGAGGAGGGAAGCGGTGTCATCACGATCCGGGGCCGAGGCGCTTTGCTCGGGAAGCTCGCCCGCGGGCAGGTCACGGTCGTCGATCTCTCGCCGCTCGATGCGTGGACGCCCCGTGTCAACGGCGTCACCCGCCTGCGCACCACGGTGCTCCGGGGGCGCGACGTCAACGTCTACGTGCCGGGCGGGCGGTATCGCATCATGCTGCGTGGAGAGGGCATCAACGTCTCGGTCCGCGGCTCAGGGGTGGCAATGCTCGACGGCGAGCCCGACGTCGCCACCGGTTTCACCGGGACGTACTGGGTCGGCGACGACGAGCCGCAGCCGCTGCCGGACACCGCAACCACCGTCGCCTTCGGCGAGCGCTGATCCGGTGGCCGAGGTGCAGGAGTCACACCCCCTGCACGCGAACCGAGACGCATGAGACGCCTCGTGTCAACCCTCCGCCCTGCGTTCCGGGGTCCCACCCGGCCGCGGCCGTCTCAGCGGTCTTCCCCTGCCGGGAGCCGCGGGAGCGGGTTCCGGCTCTGGGGACAGGCATGAGCAGCGGCACCCACAGCGTCCTCGTCGTCGAGGACGAGCCGGCCATCGCGTCGTTCGTCACTCTCTACCTCAAGAACGCCGGATATCAGGTGCGCACCGCCGCCACCGGCAGCGCGGCGCTCAACGCGTTCGCCGCAGGTGCGCCCTCGCTAATTCTGCTCGACCTCAACCTCCCCGACATGGACGGCATCGAGATCTGCCGTCGCATCCGCAAGAACTCCGACGTGCCCATCCTCATGCTGACCGCGCGGGACGAGGACGTGGACAAGATCATCGGCCTCGAGGTCGGTGCCGACGACTACCTGACGAAGCCCTTCAACCCCCGTGAGCTCGTCGCGCGGGTGAAGGCCGTGCTTCGCCGCTCGACGAGCGAGCGGGTACGCGACGAAGGCGACGAGCTCCGGCACGGTGATCTCGTGATCAACGCCGGGCGCCGTGAGGTACACGTCGGCGATGAGGAGATCCAGCTCGCACCGAAGGAGTTCGACCTGCTGTGGGAGCTTCTCGATCACCGGGGCCTCGTGCTGACCCGCGACCAGCTGCTGGAGCGCGTGTGGGGCTACACCTTCGCCGGCGACACCCGGACCGTCGATGTGCACGTCCGCCAGGTCCGGCGCAAGCTGGGCGACGCCTCGCCCATCGTCACCGTGTGGGGCGTCGGCTACAAGGTCGCGACGGAACGGCCGGCGGCGACCACGTAGTGCCGCGTCTCACGACGATGGAAGGGGAATGATCGTTGTGAGCCGCCGCTGGGCGTCGTCCTCAGTCGCATCCGTACTGGGTATCGGTGCTGGTGCCAGGCTTAAGCCTGGCACCAACGCTGCTTCCTCCCTGCGTCCTGGCCCAGCTTGCGTCTCGCCGCCCCGGCGTGGCGCCCTAACGGGATAGGCCCTAAAGTCGCTTCATGCGCGGCTCGCTCCGCCTTCGTCTGCCCGCGCTCTTCCTGCTCGGCATCCTCGTCTCCGGCGTGCTCTCTGCGGTGATCGCGCTGCAGCTCTTCCAGTCTTACGGCCGCAGCCAATCCGTGGCCGAGCTGCGCCGGGAGGCGCGCGGGCTCTCCGAGGTGTACGCGCTCGCCGCGCTCCAGGCCGTCGACGAGGGAGGCACCGCACCGACCGCACTCGCCGCCGCGCTCGAACGAGCCACCGGCGACCGCGTCTTCTACGTCGGGTCCTCTCCGTTTCCAGGTCAGCAAACAGGTCTGACCCGCATCCCGGAGTCCGCGATCCCGGAGAGCCTTCGGTCCTTCGAGAGCCGCGGCACGTTCGAGTTCACCCCGCCAGGCGAGCAGGCGCGCTACCTCGCCGCCGTCGAGCCGCTCCGACTCGAGCCCGGTACCGAGCCGTTCGGGCTGATCCTCGTGGGCAAGCCCCGCAGCAAGCTCACCGGCCCACGGTTGCCGTTGATCGAGCGGCTCGCTGCAGCGTTCGCGATCGGCGCGATCGCGGCCGGGCTCCTCGGCTGGTGGCTCTCGCGCACGATCACCGTGCCCCTGGCCGCACTCTCACGAGCCTCGGGCGAGATCGCCTCCGGCAACTACGCCATCGACCTGCCCGAGACAGAAGGCGAGGACGAGGTCGCCGACCTCAGCCGTCGCTTCGGCACGATGGCCGCCCGGCTCGCAGCCACCGAGGAACGCGAACGCCAGTTTCTGATGTCGGTCTCACACGAGCTGCGCACACCGCTCACCGCGATCCGAGGTCACGTCGACGCGCTCCGCGACGGGCTGATCGACGACCCGGAGCTCGTCCACGCGTCGCTCGATGTCGTCGCCGGCGAAGCCGGAAGGCTCGAGCGGCTCGTCGGCGACGTGCTCGACCTCGCAAAGCTTCGTGCCCACCGCTTCACCGTGCAGGCCGAGGAAGTCGACCTCGGCCGCCTGCTCGAACAGGCACACAGCGCCTTCACGGAAGCCGCGCGGGCACGCACGATCGACCTCGCACTCCACATCGACGGTACATCGCCCACGATCGTCTCCGACGGAGACCGCATCCTGCAGATCGTCAGCAACCTGCTCCGGAACGCGATCGCCTGGACACCCGGGGGCGGACGTGTCGATCTCACCCTCGACAACACGGACGGCATCGTGATCGGCGTGGCGGACACGGGGCCGGGCATCCTGCCGGAGCAGCGCGACGCCGTGTTCCGGCCCTTCGTGTCCGGCGACGCGCAGGGCACAGGTCTCGGCCTGCCGATTGCGCTCGAGCTGGCTCGGGCGCTCGGTGGCCGGCTCGACCTGCAGTCGACCGTCGGCGTGGGCAGTCGGTTCCAGCTCAGGCTTCCCGCTGCCTGATACCGGTGGCAGGGCGTGAAGGCCGGAGTGCAATCGTCCGTTGTCCTCTCGTATAATCCGGCCGCACGCCGTCAGCCCCTCGAAGGAGCAGGCACATCACCACCTTCGGCTCTCATCGGTGTCCGCCAAGGCCTGCCGGGCCCCCGTCGGAAGCGAGGTGCGCGTGACACCGGATACGTCGTTCTCGGGGAGCGACTCGGCGATGGATGCCGTGCTCGACGCGGCGGCCGAGATGGACCAGGTTCCGGATTGGCGCGCGGGCCTGCCTGAGCTGCTCTCGGCGATCGTCGAGGCGAGCGGGGCCGCGGGCGCGTGGGCGTTCGAGCAGGACCCGTTGCCCGGCCGCGGTTGGGTGGCGATCGCGGCAGCCGGCGGGGGCGTGGAAGACTCGCTGTCGTGGCCCGACGGTGGTCGCGCCTCGCTGGCCGCCCACGCGGACGGGCTCGGTGGGCCGGCCCAGCTGTGCCTCGCCCCGCTGCCATACAACCGAGACGCCGCGACGGGATCGGTGCTGGTGGCGCCGTTCGGTGCCAACGGGATCACGACCGGAGCGCTCGTCGTGCGCAGCCCATGCTCGACGAGCAGGTTCTCAGGCGCCACCGCCCACCTGGTTGCACTCGCGGCGGACGCCGTCTCCGGCCGTCTCCACCAGGAGCGTCTAAACCTCGGTCTCGCGGTGGCCGATCGTGCATTCGTCTCGGTCGCGCGCGCCGGCCAGGCACTTCTCGCGGCCCCGTCTTGGCGTGACGCCTTGCCCGAATTCCTCGAGTGCCTGGGCACGGCTTCGGCCGCGTCTCGTGCGTATCTCGTTCGCGTGGAACCCGAGCGCAGAGAGGTCAGGGAAGCGGAATGGCTGGCTCCGGGCATCGCACCTTCCCTCTGGGACGATTGGGAGTCTGCCCTGCTCCCGGAGGACCTGGGGTTGATCACGCGCTCCGGAGGCGCGTATCAAATGGTCGCGTCGAACGCAGTCGGTTTCGAGCGCGACCTGTGGGAACGCGAAGGTACGTGCTCGAGCGCGCTCGTGGGCGTCATGGTTTCAGGGGACGAGCGATACCGAATCGGCATCGACGATTGCCACTGCGAACGTTCATGGGGGGCGATCGAGCTGGAGGCCCTCAAGATCGGCGCAAGCCTGCTCGGCGCCGCGATCGAGCGCGGACTCCACGACGCGCTGCAGCGGGAGGTCACCGAGGCCCTGCACGCGCGCGAGCGGATCCTCACGGCGGTGGCTCGCGGCTCGGAGTCGCTGCTTCGCGCGGGGGACAGCGACCTGCGATCGGTCGAGGAGGTGCTGGCCACGATCGGCGGGGCGGCCGGCGGCGTCGGAGGCTGTCTGCTCAAGACCGTCGACGGAGGGGACGTCTTCGAGCGCATCGCCGCCTGGGGGCCACCGACCGGGGACGCCGCCCCGGCTTCGGAGGACACGCGGATCGTTCTTGCGCCGTCGACGTTAGAGTCGCTTCAGGCTGGAATCGCGGTGCGAGCAGATCTCGCGTCCTCGGAGTTCGTCCGCACGCTCGTTCCCATCCGCTCGGCGGGAGGGCTCCTGGGGGCACTCTCCATCCTTACGGAGGTCGGTCGCGAATGGACGACCGGTGAATCGGCGGCACTGAGAGCTGCGGCCGCCATGTTCGGGGCCGCGATGGAGCGGCAGGCTCACGGCGAGCGGCTGCGGCGGCACGAGCAACAACTGATCGAGACCCAGAAGCTCGAGGCGGTCGGCCGGCTGGCCAGTGTCGTCGCCCACGACTTCAACAACGTGCTCACCACCGTGGGTGGGTTTGCAGAGGTGCTGCGCGAGGAAGTCGAGAGCGACTGCGCACGGGAGTACGTCGACAGCATCTCGCAGGCGTCCGCCGAGGCGATCGGCCTCGTCCGGCAGTTGCTCGCGTTCTCGCGACCGGTTACCCCCATGCCCGTTCCGCTCGACCTGGCGCGCGCCGTGCACGAGCTCGCACCGCTGTTGCGAGGAGCAGCGGGCCGGCACAACGAGGTGCAGTTCCTGACCGACCCCGCTCCGGTGGTGCTCGACCGGACGGAGTTCCAGCAGCTCCTCCTGAACCTCGTGGCTAACGCCCGCGACGCGATCGGTGACGACGGCGGTGTAGTGACGGTGGAGACAGGGACGCTCGATGCCGACTCGGCCTTCGTCGCGGTGTCCGACACCGGCGCAGGGGTGCCACCGGCGGTCCGCGACCGGATCTTCGAGCCCTTCTTCACCACCAAGGCGCCCGGGCTCGGCACCGGGTTGGGGCTCGCGACCGTCAGCCGCATCGCGCTCGCGGCGGGCGGCGCCATCGACGTCGCCGACCGGGCCGGCGGAGGCTCGCGCTTTCTCGCACGGCTCCCGCTGCAGTCGGCGGACTCAGCCGCAGCCGGCTGACCACCCGTCGCTTGTGCACCTGTCCGCAAGCACGGTGGGGTGTTCGGCGTCCTCCGGACACATCGCACTCCGTCGTGCTCAGTCGCCCCGATACCGAGAGTAGGGGATTGGCACCAGGTCAAGCCTGGTACCAACAAGTCGCACGAGCTCGGCTCCCTGCGTCCTAGGACTGCTCGGTCTGGGAACCGCCGACCACGACCGAACGTGCGGATGCGTGGACTAGCATCCGCCGCGTGACCGGCTCGACGGCCCGAGCCTTCGCCGTGGCCGTCCGGCCACGGCAGTGGGTGAAGAACCTCGTGCTGCTCGCCGGCATCGTCTTCGCGGCCGAGCTCGGCGATACGGCCCGCCTCGCGAAGGCGGCGTCGATCGTGGTCGCGTATTGCCTCGTCTCCAGCGCGGCCTACCTACTCAACGACGTGCGGGATGCCGAAAGCGACCGCCTGCACCCCAGGAAGCGGCTGCGGCCGGTCGCTGCCGGGCAGATCGGCCCGAGGGCGGCCCTCCTCGCCGCTGCGGCCGCGGCGCTGCTGGGGCTCGCCATCGGCGTGGTCATCGGCCTCGACTCGGCGGGGTTGCTGATCCTGTTCATGGGCGTGCAGCTCGCCTACTCCTTCGGCGCCAAGCACGTTGCCGTGCTCGACGTGGCCACGATCGCCGGGCTCTTCGTGCTGCGCGCGGTCGCGGGAGCCGCGGCCGTCGACGTTCGCATCTCGCCCTGGCTGGTTGCCTGCTCCGGGCTGCTCGCACTCTTCCTGGCACTCGCCAAGCGCCGTGCCGAGCTCACCTCACGGCGCGCTGACGGGCGGCCGGGCAGGCCTGTGCTCCGCGCCTACTCGGTGGCGGGGCTCGACCTGGCCCTCGGCGTGTCCGCGTTCGTCTCCGTGGCCGTGTACCTCGCCTACACACTCACCGCCCGCGACACGAAGGCGCTGGTGGTGACCGTGCCTCTCGTGGCCTTCGGCCTCGGGCGCTACGTCCTGCTCGTGCGCCGGCGCGGGGCCGGGGAGGAGCCGGAGCGCATCATCCTGCGCGACGGGCCGATCGTTGTCACGGTCACCGGATGGGTGATCGTGTGCGCGGCGCTCCTGGCTGCGGCGGAGTAGTGCCCAGTTCAGAGCTGCGCTGCGCCGATCAGCACCTCGCGGCGCGCCTCGACCTCGCCGTGGAGCGGGACATGCTCGGCGCCCAATCGCGTCTCGACGCGGCGCAGCCGCTCGTCGACGTTTCGCCACCCCGAAGACACGAGATCGACGACCAGTGCGGTGTCGTCGAGCCGGGCGTGTCGCTCGGCGATCAGCGCCTCCTCGAGACGCTCGAGCCGGCGATTCGCCTGGTTGAGGAGGCCGCGGATCTCCGCGAGGTTGCGTCCCACCGGCAGGACCTCGCGCCGGAACCCCTCCTGCACAGCCTGCCCGACTCTCTCCGGCAGCGTTGCCACGAGCTCCGTTGCGGCGCGCTCGAGATCCTCGATCTGCGTGCGCGAGCGCTCGAGTAGCGCCTCGGTCACCGCATCATCCGGCCGGCCGTTCCTGGCCTCGGCGACCAGCCTCCGCGCGCGCTCGAGAGCGATCTCATTCATTGCGGGCAAGGCTACTCTCGGAGTCGGATGAGATCCGCAGAGCTCGACTATCACCTGCCACCGGAGTTGATCGCGCAGACGCCCGTCGAGCCGAGAGATTCGGCGCGTCTGCTCATCTACCGGCGGACGGCGGGCACCGTCGAGCATGCACACGTCCACGACCTGCCTTCGCTTCTGCAGGGCGAACTGGTGGTCGTGAACGACACCCGAGTCCTGCCGGCCCGTCTGCGCCTTCGACGGGCGAGCGGTGGCGCCGTGGAGGTGCTGCTCCTCGAGCACGCAGGCGGGACGAGGTGGCTGGCGCTGGCCCGGCCCTCGCGCCGGCTGCATCAAGGCGAGACGCTGGTGCCGGCGATGGCAGGTGGTGCTGTCACGCTCCTCGAGGCGCGCGGGGACGGGCGCTGGCTGGTGGCGCTCGAGGGTGCGCCGGCAGGGGAGATGCCGTTGCCGCCGTACATCACGACCCCGCTCGAGCGGGCGGAGCGCTACCAGACCGTGTACGCGGCGGTCGACGGCTCGGCCGCCGCGCCGACCGCGGGTCTGCACTTCACGCCCGAGCTCCTCGCGCGACTCGACACGGCCCGGGTGACGCTCCATGTCGGCCTCGACACCTTCCGCCCACTCACGGTCGAGTCCCTCGAGGACCTCCAGTTGCACGGCGAACGCTACGAGGTGGCCGACGCCGAGTGGCGGCGCATCGCCGGCGCCGGCCGTGTGCTCGCGGTCGGCACCACGACGGCCCGCGCGCTCGAGACCATCGCCGCAGGCGGCCGGCTCGCGGGCCGCACAGACCTCTTTCTGCGTCCGGGGCACCACTTCTTGCGGGTCGATGCCCTCCTCACCAACTTCCACCTGCCGCGGTCGACGCTGCTCGCGCTGGTGATGGCCTTTGCCGGTGTCGAGGAAGTGCGCGCGCTCTACAGGATCGCCGTCGAGCAGGAGTACCGCTTCTACTCGTTCGGGGATGCCATGCTACTGCTCTGACGAACGCTGTCTTGCCGCAGTCTGGCCTGGCGCTCTACGATGCTCGCGTCGAAGCAGGAATCGCCAAGGGAGAACGAATGTCCGAGAAGATGTGGGGTGCCGAGCCGTTCTGGGGTCTCGGGTACGAGTGGGATCCGGACTGGATCCTCAGCGATCGCCAGAAGGAGCTCCGCGCTCTCGTGATCGAGCTGTGCGAGAAGGAGATGCGTGCGAACGCGAAACGCTCCGACGACGAGCTGATCTTCCCGCGCCGCAACCTGGAGCTGCTCGGCGAGCACGGCTTTCTCGGCCTGTGCGTGCCCGAGGAGTACGGCGGGCTCGGCGAGAACCACGTCGCCTACGCGATGACCTGCGAGACGATTGCCCGCTACGGCTGCGCCTCCACCGCCATGTGCTACGTGATGCACATGGGCGCTGTGGCCGCGCTCATGCTGCGGCCGACGCCGGAGATCGTCGACAAGTACATCCGCAAGCTCAACTCCGGCTGCATCGGCACGCTCTCCTACTCCGACCCGGAGACCGGCTCCCACTTCTGGTACCCGGTGTCCTCGAAGGCGGAACGCACCGCCGACGGTTACCGCATCAACAAGAAGGCCTCGTGGACGACGTCCGGCGGCTTCGCCGACTTCTACGTGCTGCAGACGACAAGCCCCGACTTCAAGGGCTACGACGACCTCTCCGTGTTCGTCGTCGACAAGGAGCACTGCGAGGCGCAGCCGTCGCTGTGGGATGCGCTCGGCCTTCGCGGGAACCAGTCCGGCGCGATCGCCTTCAACAACGTCGAGATTCCGAAGACGCAGATCGTCGGGCCCGAGGGCGACGGGGCGGTCTCCAACGACGAGGCTGTCGACCCGTGGTTCCTGATCGGCTCGTCGTCCGTGTGGAACGGCCTCGCGCTCGGCACCGTCGACATCGCGAAGCGGCACACGACTCGCAAGAAGCACGTCGACGTAGGGATGCGCGTGGCGGACTACCCGACGATCCAGGACTACGTCGGCCAGGCCGTGATGGAGACGAACGCGTCTCGCATGTTCGTCTACTCGGTGGCGCAGGCCTTCGACCGCGCCACGGACGACAACACGAAGGTGCTGGAGCCCGGCGAGCTCGCCAGAGGCAACTTCCTGCACTGGGCCTGGCAGATCAAGTTCGTGGCCGCGAAGAACGCCGCGCACGTCGTCGACAAGATGCTCCACGCCTGCGGGGGCTCGGGCTACAAGCGCGACATGGAGCTCGAGCGGTACGTCCGTGATGCCAAGGCGGGGTGGGTGATGGGACCGACGAACGAGGTGCTCAGGCAGTTCGTGGGCAAGTCGATCCTGCTCGGGTTCGAGTCGCTCGACTACTGGAACCAGTCCTACAACCGGCGGGTCGTCGAGAACGAGGTCAAGAAGCTCGATGCCGACGGCAAGCGCGAGCTCGCCGAGCAGCTGCTGGCCGAGGCGGGCAAGAACTGATCGCGATGGCCACCGCCATGCGCCCACGCGTCCTCGTTCCCGGTCTCATTCCGTACGACCCGGCGGAAGAGCGCTGGCGGGTGCGCCCGGGGGCGGTCACAGCCGTCCAGCTCGAGCCGGACGACCGCGTCACGGTGCGCGATCTCCGGGGCGGCCAGTGCGCGGAGGTGACGGTGCTCGGCGCCGAACGCGGGGATGATCCGGACGCGCTCGGTCTGCGCTACGAGGGACCGGCGACCGTCGCTCGCTCGCTGATCAGCTCGGCGGAGAGCGGTGCGCGGGAGATCGTCGCGGCGCTGGTCGCGCACGGTGTGGATCCGGGCGCGCTACAGGCCGCCCGGCTCTTCGGCCCCGACTCGCCGGAGGGTGCAGAGGAGGCGTTTCGTGCAGAACGGCCGGTGATCGTGCTCGTCGGGGCGCCGGACACGGACGTCTCGGTGCTCGAAGGCGGTGTACCGGCCTCGGATCTGCAACTCGTCGTGCGACGGGCACGGCCGGCCCGCGAAGACGACGGCCCGCGACTGCCGGAGCCGCTGGCCGACCCGAGGCTCGACTTCCAGGTCGACCGTGCCACGGCGCGCGCCTACGAGGTGAAGGCGGGCGAGTACATCCAGATCGTCGACGTGCGCGGACGCCAGTGCTCCGACTTCCTCGCCTTCGACACCGGCGAGCTGCAGGCGGGACGCGAGCGGGGACTCGACTCGACCGCCACGCGCACGATGGTCGGCACGGCGTACCCGCAGCCCGGTCTGTACTCGAAGTTCTTCACCGTCGATCTCAAGCCGCTCGTGGAGGTGGTACGCGACACCGTCGGGCGACACGACACGTTCGGGCTCGCCTGTGCCGCCCGCTACTACGAGGACCTCGGCTACTTCGGGCATGTGAACTGCTCGGACAACTTCAACGCGGAGCTCACGCCCTACACCATCGAACAGCGCAAGGGATGGCCCGCGATCAACCTCTTCTTCAACACCGCCATCGACGCGCACAACGTCTATCTCGGAGGCGAGTCGTGGTCGCGGCCGGGTGACTACGTGCTCTTCCGGGCGACGACCGATCTCGTCTGCCTCTCCAGCGCGTGCCCGGACGACGTCGATCCGGCGAACGGCTGGAACCCCACCGAGATCCACGTTCGGGTGTATCCCGGCAAGGAGGCCTTCTCGGCGGCGATCGCGCACCGCGTGACCCCCGACGCCGAGCCGAAACTGACCAGGGACACTGGCTTTCGCGAGCGAACGGGCGCCCTCACCTCCCGGTTCACGGAGTACGAGGGCTTCTGGGTGCCGACCGCGTACGACAACCACGGCGCCATCGACGAGTACTGGGCGTGCCGGGAGCGAGCCGCGATCATGGATCTCTCACCGCTCCGCAAGTTCGAGGTACGCGGCCCGGACGCGGAGGCACTGATGCAGGCGGCGTGCACCCGCGACGTGAGACGGCTGGCGGACGGGCAGGTGGTGTACACCGCGCTGTGCACCGACACGGGCGGGATCGTCGACGACGGCACGCTCTTCCGCCTGGCGCCGCTGAACTTCCGCTGGATCGGAGGCTCCGACTACGACGGCGTGTGGCTGCGCGAGCTGTCGCAGCGTCTCGGCCTCGACCAGGTCTGGGTCAAGGAGTCGACCGACGACCTCCACAACATCGCCGTTCAAGGTCCGCTCTCGCGCGAGATCCTGAGCCAGGTGCTGTGGACCTCGCCGGCCCGCACGCCGTTTGCCGAGCTCAAGTGGTTCCGCTTCTCTGTCTGCCGGGTCGGTGGCCCTGACGGCTTCCCGGTGATGGCATCGCGCACCGGTTACTCGGGCGAGCTCGGATACGAGCTGTTCTGCCATCCAAAGGACGCGGTCGCGCTGTGGGACGCGGTGATGGCGGCCGGCGGGCCCCACGGCCTGACGCCTCTCGGGCTGGACGCGCTGGACATCCTGCGCATCGAAGCCGGCCTCGTCTTCCCGGGTGTCGAGTTCGACGACCAGGTCGATCCCTTCGAGGCGGGGATCGGCTTCGTCGTGACCCCGGACAAGGAAGACGACTTCGTGGGGAAGGCCGCGCTGGCCGAGCGTCGTGCGCACCCGCAGCGCGTGCTCGTCGGGCTCGAGCTCGAGGGCAACGAGACGGCCGCGCACGGGGACTGCGTCCATGTCGGACGGCCCCAGATCGGGGTCGTCACGAGCGGCACGAAGTCACCGATCCTGAACAAGAACATCGCGTTCTGCCGCATCGCCACCCAGTACGCCGAACTGGGTACGGAGGTCGAGGTCGGCAAGCTCGACGGGCACCAGAAGCGCATTCCCGCGACCGTCGTCCGCTTCCCCTTCTACGACCCGGACAAGACCAGACCGCGCAGTTAGGTTCTGCGCAAGCGGGTATCCGGCTCTCGCCGGACACCCGCGCGCCGCTGCGCGATCGTCGGTGCCGGTTCCGGCTGCCCGAGCGGGGTGGTGGGTGCAGCGGTGCGTGACGCTGGCTATCGGCGCCGGGAGAACCTGTGTGTCGCCTCCGCCGCCTGCGCCTGCGCGGCTGAGTTCTGCGCAAGCGGGTATCCGGCTCTCGCCGGACACCCGCGCGCCGCTGCGCGATCGTCGGTGGCGGTTTCGGCTGCCCGGGCGGGTGTGGCGGTCGCAGCGGTGCGTGACGCTAACTATCGGCGCCGGGAGAACCTGTGTGTCGCCTCCGGCGCCGCGCCTTCGCCGCTACCGGTGCTGACTTCATTCGGACATCAGTGTCTGGACTGAAGTCGCCTTCGCGGCTGTGCCTGAAGTCAGACACCGCAGGCGGCGCAGTCGGACACCGGTGTTTGCCGTTCACGAATCAGCCGTGCCGCAGCCGCGAGGCCAGCACCTCCAGCAGCGCGAGCGCGGCGTGCGGGTTCGCGAGGAGCGCGACCCGGAGCTTGTCGCGGTCGACCGCCACGACGTCGACAGCTGTCTCCGCCGTGATCGTTGCCGTTCGCTCGCCGCGCGGCGCGAGCGCCTCGATCTCCCCGATGACCTCACCCGGGCCGAGGCTCAACCTCTTGCCGGGTCGCTCCATCAGCACCGAGCCGGAGACCAGCACCAGGAGCTCGTCGCCCGGCTCGCCGGCTCGCATCAGCACGTCGGCCGGGGCATAGGCACGCGGCGTCCCGAGCTCGAGCAGCTGCTCGAGCAGCTCGCGAGGCAACGCCGACAGCAAGGGCGCCTCCTGCAGCAACCGCTCGTAGCGACCCGAATGAAACAGGAGCGGGGCACCCTCGCCGTACGACGCGTACTCCACCTGGCCGAGGAACAGCGAATGGTCGCCGCCCCAGAAGGACTTCACCACCCGTGCCACCACATGCGCCAGCGCCCCCTGCACCATCGGTGTCTCACGGATCACGTCGAAGACCGGCTCGAGCTCCACCGGGCGGCGGGCGAAGAAGTCCGAGACGTCGCCCTGACCTGCCGCGAGCACGCTGACACCGAACCGGGTTCCCTCGTGGAGCATCGCGTTCATTCGCGCCTTGCGGTCGATCGAGATCAAGACGAGCGGGGGGGCGAGGGACACCGACATGAAGGCGTTCGCGGTCATGCCGTGGACGCGGTCGCCGTGCTGGGTCGTGATCACGGTCACGCCCGTGGCGAACATTCCCATCGTGCGCCGGAACGCCACCGCCGGGTCCGCCTCCGAATCTCCGAGATCGACCTGCTCCCTCTCCGGCACGTCGTCGAAAGCGTCCTGCCCGAGCCCGGCCGAGAAGCCGCTCGGGATGGGAAACTCGAACTCGGCGGGAACGGGCTCGCTCACGGCCTTCCATTGTGGCTGCTCCGCCGGAGCGGCACGGCGGTAGGTTGCGGCCGTGGACGCTTTCTCGCTGAGCGCGGAGGACGGTGCGGCGCGTGCCGGGACGTTGCGCACCGCCCATGGCGAGATCCCGACGCCGGCGTTCATGCCCGTCGGTACGAAGGCAACCGTGAAGACGCTGCACCCGGACGAGGTTCGCGAGGCGGGTGCCAGCGTGATTCTGGCCAACACCTACCACCTGCATTTCCGGCCGGGGGAGCTGCTCGTGGAGGAGCTCGGCGGCCTGCACGCGTTCTGCGGCTGGGACGGCGCGATCCTCACCGACTCGGGCGGCTTTCAGGTCTTCTCGCTCCGGGACACGCTGCTCGCGGTCGACGACGACGGCGTCACCTTCCGGTCCGTCTACGACGGCACGGCGACCCGCTTCACACCCGAGGGCGTGGCCGAGATCCAGCGGCGCCTCGGCTCCGACATCGCCATGTGCCTCGACATCTGCCCGCCGGCGGACGCGTCGGCCGCAGAGCACGAGCAGGCGGTACGACGCACCACGCTGTGGGCGCAGCGGCAGGTCGATGCACCGCGGGCGCCTGGCCAGCTGCGGTTCGGCATCGCCCAGGGCGGGACCGACGCGGCGCTTCGCGAGCGCTCGGTCGCCGAAATCACGGAGTTGCACTTCGACGGGTATGCGCTCGGTGGGCTGGCCGTAGGTGAAAGCCGCGCGGTGATGCTCGACACCGTCGGCTGGGCGGCACCGCTCCTACCCGCCGGCAGGCCCCGGTACTTCATGGGGCTCGGCGATCCCGAGGGGATCCTCGAGGTGATCGCGCGCGGCATCGACATGTTCGACTGCGTGCTGCCGACGCGTATGGCACGCACGGGCACGGCGCTCACCGCAGGCGGGCGGCTCAACCTCCGAAACGCGCGCTTCGCCCGCGATCCGGAGCCGCTCGAGGTCGATTGCCCGTGCGCGGCGTGCGCCCGCTTCTCGCGCGCGTACCTCCGGCATCTCGTCAACCAGCAGGAGATCCTCGGGCTCCGGCTGCTGTCTCTGCATAATCTCTCGTTCCTACTGCGACTGACCGCGGGTGCGCGGGCAGCGATCGAGCAGGGCAGGTTCGGGGAGTACCGGGCCGCCGCGCTCGACCGGCTGTCGACGGGCGCCGCCAAGGAGTGATCGAGACCGTGACCGACCCGATGACGAGAGGATTCACATGAGCGGCGGAGGACTGATCTTCTTGCTGTTGATGTTCGTCGTGCTCTACCTCGTGATGATCCGACCGCAACGCGCCCGCATGCAGAAGCAACAGCAGCTGCTGCGCTCCGTGGACGTGGGAGACGAGGTGCTCACCGTGGGCGGCCTCTACGGCATCGTCCAGGAGCTCGACGAGGACGACGACGACCTGGTGGTCGAGGTGGCAGAGGGAGTGAACGTGCGCATCGCCCGCCGATCCGTCGCGCAGGTGCACAAGCCGGAGGACGAGGTAGAGGAAGTCGACGCCGAGGTTGTGGACGAAGGCGACGGCGACGCGGAACCGCGTAGCCCCGAGGACACGTCGTTGGCGGCCGCCGAGAAACGTGTGTTCGGCGGCGGCAGCTAACCTCTGACTGCCAAGCCATGACCCGTCGCGCAGCGCTTTTCGTCATCCTGCTCGTGCTCGGCGCCCTCGGCGGCGTCGCGCTGCTCGCCATCCCGGGGTCGCCCATCCACCGCGAGACAACGCTCGGACTCGACCTGCAGGGCGGGCTGGAGGTGACGCTGCAGGCGGTGCCGCCGAAGGGGAAACCGCTCGAGAAGGCCGACCTCGAGCGGTCGGTGGAGATCATGCGGAGCCGCGTCGACAAGCTCGGCGTCGCGGAACCGACGATCACCACACAGGGTGACGATCAGATCTCGATTCAGCTGCCGGGCATCAAGGACCCCGCCGCGGCCGCCCAGATCATCGGCAAGACCGCAAAGCTCGAGCTCTACGACCTGGAGGCCAACGCGACGGGGCCTTCCTTCGACACCCAGTCACGCTCGGTAGTGGCGACGGCGAGCCTGTTCGACCTGCTCGCCGGCCAGCAGTCCAAGGTGAAGGACGATTCGGACGCCTGGTACCTGTTCGAGCGCAAGAACACGAAGACGACGCTCGTCGTCGGTCCGGTCGGCACGCGCGAGGCGGCGCTCCGCAAGTTCGACGGCGAGATTCCGAAGAACCACCGGCTGTTCGGCGTGCCGAGCGGCACCGTGGTCATCTCGTGCGCCGCCGGCGAGGTCTGCCCCGGCATCGGCAACCAGTTCGGCGTGGCCGGGCAGCGCGCCTGGTACCTGTTCAAGTTCGATCCCCCGAACGTGCCCGAGATGACCGGTGAGGATCTGTCGCTGCGGGGCACCCAGCAGGATTACGACCCGCAGACGAGCCAGCCGATCGTCTCTCTCGACTTCACCTCGAAGGGCGGCGACAAGTTCGCCGACATCACCCGGGCCCTGGTCCAGCGCGGGCGCTTCCTCTCGAACACGCTGGGCGGCGGCACCACAGACCCGGATGTGTTCAACCAGCACTTCGCGATCGTGCTCGACCGCGAGATCCGATCGTGGCCGCAGGTGGATTTCACCGAGAACCCCGGCGGCATCGTCGGCGGCAGCGCGCAGATCTCCGGCAACTTCACGCTGAAGGAGGCGCAGGATCTCGCGCTCGTGCTCCAGACGGGGGCGCTTCCCGTGGACTTCCGCACGCTCGACCAGACGGCAGTCTCGGCGACGCTGGGCCGCGACTCGCTGGACGAGGCGAAGAAGGCCGCCCTCATCGGGCTCGTCGTCGTCGCCATCTTCCTGCTCCTGATCTATCGCTTCCTCGGTGTGATCGCAGTGTTCGGGCTCGCGATCTACGCTGCGTTCCTCTACGCCGCGATCCTCCTCTTCAACGTCACCCTCACGCTGCCCGGGTTCGCCGGCCTCGTGCTCACCCTGGGGGTGGCCGCCGACGCGAACGTGGTCATCTTCGAACGCATCAAGGAAGAGGTACGGGCCGGGCGCTCCATCCGCTCGGCCATCTCCACCGGCTACACGAAGGGCTTTCACACGATCGTGGACGCGAACGTCGTCACCGCGATCACCGCCTTCGTGCTGTTCGCGCTGGCCACGGCAAGCGTGCGCGGCTTCGCCCTGATGCTGCTGATCGGTACGGGTATGTCCATGCTCACCGCCGTGCTCGCCACCCGCGCCTTCCTGAGCGTGCTCGCGAACTGGCGTGTGTTCGAGAACGCCGCTTTCGTTGGCGCGGGGGGTCGAGGCATCCCGCAGTGGCTCAAGGTGGACTACATCGGCAAGCGCCGCACCTGGTTCGCGCTCTCGGGCGCGATCCTCTTGCTGAGCGTGCTCGCGATCGGGATCCGCGGCCTCAACCTCGGCATCGACTTCAAGGGCGGCACCCAGGTCACGTTCGAGACGACCGCGCCGACCGCGCTCGACCGCGTCCGCTCTGTCGTCACGGGCCTCACCAGCGGTAACCCTCAGATCCAGGGACGGGGCACGGCCACGGGGGTGAGTTACCGCGAGTTCCAGATCCGCGCCGAGACCCTCGATGCCGCCGAGACGCAACGGCTGCAGCGGACGCTGCAGGAGGAATTCTCGGCCCAGGCCTTCGGGGCCAAGAACGTGTCGGCCAGCTTCGGCCGGCAGATCGCCAAGGGCGCGATCCTCGCGATCGTCATCTCGCTGCTGCTGATCGTTGCGTACATCGCGGCGCGCTTCCACTGGAAGTTCTCGGTGCCCGTTCTCGTCGCGCTGGCACATGACGTGTTGATCACGATCGGCATCTACGCGCTCGTCGGCCGCGAGGTGTCGACTGCCACCGTGGCGGCTGTGCTCACCGTCCTCGGGTACTCGATCTACGACACGATCATCATCTTCGACCGGATCCGTGAGAACATTCCCGTGATGCGCCGGTCGTCTTTCCGGGCGCTCGCCAACGTCTCGTTGTGGGAGACGATCCCGCGCTCGCTCGCGACCACGTTCATCACGCTGCTCCCGATCATCGCCCTGCTCGCGTTCGGCGGTGACACGCTCAAGGACTTCGCGTTTGCGCTACTCGTGGGTATCGGCTCGGGGGCGTACTCGTCGATCTTCGTGGCCGCACCGCTGCTCGCCTGGTTCAAGGAGAGGGAGCCGGAGTACGCGAAACGCAAGCACGACGAGGGCGGGTCGGAGGCCTCGGTCGGTGGTCTCGTGCACGAAACCGGCCGCCGCGGCCCGATCGAGATCGAGCCGGTGGAGGTGCCGGTCGCGGCGGCGACACCCGCCCCGGCCCCAACTGCTGCGACTCCCGCGTCTGCAGCCGCGAAGGCGCGCCGCCAGCAGCGTCGCTCGACGCGCAAGCACGGCCGCTGAGCTCCGGGCTCCGGGGCTCAGCGCATCCCGCACGTTTGGCTCGGTGTCTGCCACACTTCACGGCGTGAGCGAGACGAAGCACGAGTCACACAGCCTCAACGACCTGCTCCTGGCGGGTGTGGGGTGGGCCTCGATGGGTGTCGAGGCCGCGGAGCGGCTCGCGGACGACCTGGCCGGGCGTCTGGGCATCGACCGCGGCCAGGTACGGTCTGCGGTCACCGACACGCTGGCGTCGTGGCGCCACGAGTCGGAGAAGCTCGGCGGCAGGCGGGGGGAGCTTGGCGAGCAAGCCCTGAACCGCCTCGGTCTCGTCAGGCGCGAGGAGCTCGAGGATCTGCAGCTGCGCGTCGCGCAGCTCGAGCATCGGCTGCGGCTCGTCGAGCGCGACACGGCCGCGGAGTAGCGTGGAGAAGCAGCGCTCGCTGAGCCGGCTCTCGGAGATCGGGCGCGTCGCCACCCGTTACGGGTTCGGCTACCTGCTCGACCGGCGCCGCGGGCAGAGCGAGATCGAGACGCCCGGTGACCGAGGCAAGCGGTTGCGGGAGATGCTCGATGAGCTCGGCCCGACGTTCGTCAAGTTCGGGCAGCTGCTCTCGACGCGGCCGGACATCGTACCGCCCGACATTGTCGCGGAGCTGAGAAAGCTGCAGGACGATGCGTCGCCGGTTCCCTTCGCGGACGTCCAGCGGGTGATCAGGCGAGAGCTCGGCCTCAGCATCGAGCAGGCGTTCACGTCGTTCGATCCCATGCCGGTCGCCGCAGCCTCCATCGGGCAGGTGCATCGCGCCGTGCTTCCGAACGGTGAGGCGGTGGCCGTGAAGGTTCAGCGTCCGGACGCTTCGCGCCGCATCGAAGCGGACATCCAGCTGATGGGCTCCGCCGCGAGGGTCGTGCGCGAGCGCGTGCGTGCGTTCGACTTCGTGGATGTGGAGAGCCTCGTGGACGAGTTCGCGCGATCGATTCGCGAGGAGCTCGACTACCAGCAGGAGGCCCGGCACGCCGAGACGTTCCGGCGCAACTTCGCCGGTGACGAGCGGGTCACGGTACCGCGAGTGTGGTGGCGCTACACCACCGGGCATGTGCTTACCCTCGGCTGGCTCGACGGCACGCCGCTCGCGCACCTCGACACCGGCGACTGGTCGGCCGAGGAGCGGCGAGAGCTGGCCTATCGAATGACGGACGCGTGGATGACGATGATCTTCCGTCACGGGTTCTTCCACGGCGACCCTCACCCGGCGAACATCATGGCACTTGCGGACGGGCGGATCGGTCTCGTCGACTTCGGGCAGGCAGGGCGGCTGACGGACGACGACATGGCACGCTTGACCCGGTTGTTCGTGGACGCGGCGACCGAGAACGTGTCGGCCCTGCCGCGGCGGCTGGCGGATCTCGGCGTGCAGTTCGAGCGGGCGAGGGAGGACGAGCTCCGCGGCCGCCTCGAGGAGCTCTACTACCGTTACTACGGCAATCGGCTCGCGGACATCGATCCGATCGAGATCGTGCGGGAGGCGTTCTCGCTGATCTATCGCATGAACCTGCGGCTACCGACCCGGTTCGTGATTCTGGACAAGGCGATCGCGACGCTCGGGTCTGTGGGGATCGAGCTGTATCCGGACTTCAACGTGTTCGAGGTGGCCAAGCCGTACGCCAAGCGGCTGATGGCCGACCGCTACTCGCCGACCGCCATGGCGATGCGAGCGCAACGGGAGACCAGAGAGCTGCTCGGTGTCGCGCGCGAGCTACCGCATCAGGTACACGACGTGCTCGAAGATCTGCGTCACGGCCGGATGTCGGTGATCTTCCGGAACCCCGGGTTCGATCATCTCGAGGACCGGCTCGACCATGCGGTCAACCGGCTCGCGGTTGCGCTCGTCGTGCTCGGCGGCCTCGTCGGCTCGTCGATCGTCGGCGTGCTCGCCGACCGCGGCCCGCAGGTGCTCGGGCTCCACCTCTTCGCCTTCGTCGGATTCACACTGTCCTCCGCGTTCGGGTTGTGGCTGGTGTGGGGGGTGCTGCGCTCGGGCCGGCTGTAAAGCCGGCGCGAACGCAACACCCCCCACACAACAACCCACCACCCGCTCCGGGCGGGGCCCCTTCAGGGGCTCGCCCGGACGTTGCCTTACGCCGCTGGTGAGCCCCTAAAGGGGCCTATCGGCCCAGCGGGCCGGAGTCAGCCGCGCAGCCGTCCCGCCGCGCGCAGCACTTCGAGCGTCTCCGCGTGTGGCAGCGCTCGGGCGACGCGTTCCATCCGCCCGGTCGTGTCCACGGCCGCCCAGAGCGCGTTCACGACAGCCTCCTCGGCGGCTTCCACGGTCGCGTGGAAGAGCTCGTCGAGCGACTCGTCCGGCACGGTCTCCACCGACTCCCGTGGACCGGTTGCGCGGGGGCGCCGGGAACCGGTGGACAGCGCGAGAAAGATCTCGCCGCTCCCGTGATGGGCGACGGAGCCGGCCCGTGCGAGACCGAGACCGATCCGGCGAGCGACCCGTCGCAGCTGGTGCGGATGGAGGGGCGCGTCGGTGATCGCGATCCCGATGCAGCTACCGGCCGGCCGGGGAGGGTCGACGATGCCGGTTCCGAGTGTTTCGCCCACGGCGACACCGTCGATGCGAAGCGTGTCGTGGCGACCGAAGTTGGCGAGGACGAGCACGCCGACCGTCGCTCCGAGGGTCTCCACGAGCCGGCTCGAGGTGCCGATCCCGCCCTTCCAGCCGAGGCACAGCATCCCGGTGCCGGCGCCGACGCACCCCTCGGCGACGGGGCCGCCGCCCGCGGCGGCCACCGCCGCAAGCACGTCGTCGTGCGTCACCTGGACGGTGCGGGCATCGTTCAACCAGGAGTCGTCGCATTCGCCGACCACCGGGATCACCACCCATTCCGAGCCGACCCCGACGTCCTCGGCCCGCGCTGCGGTGATCGCGGCGTCATAGACGCGTCCGACCTGCATCGTCGCGGTCAGGTACACGGGGGTCTCGACAAGACCCCACTCGCCCACCTGCAGGAAGCCGGTCAGTTCGCCCGCGCCGTTGAGCACGGCGGCCCCGGCCGGCACGGGGTCGGAGACGAGTGAGCCCGGGCCGGGCACGATGACGGTGACGCCGGTGCGTGCGATCCCGCGGCCGGCGGGCGGGTCCGGCTCGTCCCGCGCCAGCGTCGCATGCCCGACACGCACGCCCGGTACGTCGGTGAGTGCGTTCAGGGGGCCGGTGGGCAGCACGCCGAGTCGCAGTCCGTGCTCGCGAAGCCGTGTCACGGCCCCGTTGTATCAGCGCACGAGCGCGGTCACGGTGTCTGCGGCTGCAGGCGGGCGGAGGGCATCCGCCTCGAGCCAGAGGCGCTCGGGAAAGCCATCGGCACGGCGCCATTCGAGCAGCTGCACGCGATCGAAGAGGACGTCGCGCCTACTGCCAGGCTCAAGCCCCAGGTAGAGCATCGCGGCGTTCACGACCTTCCCGCGAAGCGCGTGGAAGACCGTCGCGGGAACTGGCACGGAGATCGTGTGCCACCGGTCGTCCGAGGGCAGCGAGAGCGGAAGCGAGACGCGCCGCAGCAGCTGCGACTCGGGGTCGCGAAGCGGGTTCGAATCGTCGAAGCGGTACGCGTCGAACCGGATGAACGCGGTCGTCGTACCGGCGTTGCGGACCCGGAGGCGTACGGTGTACGTCGCGCGTCCGTCGGCGGCCTCGCCGTCCAGGGTACGGAAGCGATGGGTCTTCCGCTCGATACGCGCGATCGGGCGCAACGAGGCGCCCCGCAGTTCGCGACCTTGAAGGCGGAAGGCGAGATCTCCGGTCGCCCGGTCGACCGCCGCGACTTCGGTCCGTCGCGCGGCGAGCAGGTCCCAGTTCACGCCACCCTCGGCCAGCCGGTTCGCGGTCGTGTCGTCAGGGTTGCCGAAACGCAGAAGATCGAGCCCCACGCTCGTGCCGGGGGCCAGCGCATCGGGTCGGATCACCGCCGGGAGCGGGACCTCAGCGACCCCGTCCTCCGCCACGCGAAGCGCTTTCGGCGTGGCCTCGCGCGGACGCTGGAGCACTGCGGCGTTGCCCTCGAGCCGAAGGTCGGCCTGGTCGACACCGCGCTCGTCGACGACCGAATCGGTGACTCGCGCGACGATGCCGCCGGTCGTGCGAGCGGCCGGTGTCGTCAGGTCGGAATCGGAGCGCAGCTCGCGAACGATTCGCGCGGCCGCCTCACCGGCAACCGGCACGGGCCGGTAGCGATCCAGCATCAGCGGGTAGGCCCGAGCCTCGAGCAGCCGATCGCCCTCGAACACGGTTCGCACGAAGACGGACGGGAACGTGCTCAGAAAGTCCTGGTCGAAGAGCACGTTGCCGAGGCTGTGCATCACGAGCCGGCCCTTGTACCACTCGAAGCCCTGCACCACGTGTGGGTGATGACCCACCACGAGGTCGGCGCCCGCGTCGACGCTCGCGTGGGCTGCGTCCCGGAAGAAGGTGGACGCCACTTCGGCGAACTGGAAGCCGCCGTGGATCTGCACCATCACGAGATCCGCGCCCTGTCTGCGAACCGCGGCCACGTCGGCTCGAACCTTGGCCTGTGAGAAGGCTGCTGCCCCGCCGTGACCGCGGCGCGCCACCCAGTCCTGCAGCTCGGGGTAGACCGCCCGCAGAGCCTTCCAGAGAGCGGTTTCGACCCCTGGCGAGAGACCCTCGAGCCCGCGGAACCACTGCCAGGCGTCGCCTGCTCGGTAGTTGTCCTCCCGGAGGTAGGGCTGGTCGCCGGCCTGCCCGAAGCCGAACGGTCGCGCGGCGTACTGCCACTCCTCGCCGCGCGGCAGACCGGCCGGACGTGGCGTCTGGCCCGTGGGCAGGTTGTCGTTGACGAAGTCGCCCGTGACTGTCGTGTACGAGAGCAGGGCAACGCGCTCCCCGCTGCGACCCAGCACAAGCGGCGCCCGTGCCTCCGCGTCGGTCTCGCCGGCGCCCGTGTAGGGGATGCCTGCTGTGTCGAGGGACCTTCGCGTCGCGGTGACGCCGCGATCCTCCCAGTCGTTTGCGTGGTTGTTGCCCAGCGTGACAGCGTCCACTCCGAGTTCCTGCAGAGCGGCCAGCGCGGTCGGCGGCGTCTGCAACAGGAAGCGCTTCGCCGAGTAGGCCCGACGCGCCGGCAACGCCCCGACCACGGTCTCGAGGTTGACGGTCGAGATGCTCGCGGCCGAGAAGAGCGGGGCGAGGTCGGAGACGATACGACGCGCGCTTACGCCGCCGTCACCGGCGGCAAGCTGCGGCGTGTCCTTGCGAGCCGGCGAGACGTAGCGGCGGCCGAGCATGGCGTCCCCCGCCACGTGAAGCGAGATGCGCGGTGTGCCGCCGGGCGAACGCGCCGCCCAGAGTCGAAGGCGGAGGACGGGCGCCACGTTGCGTGAGAGCACCACGGGCTCCGCGAGGTAGCCGGCGGCCCGTACGACACCGGCGACCGGCTGATCGGTGTCGACGACGGCGGTTCCGTCGGCCGCGGTCACCGCGCGCGTCGGCAGGTGCAGCACCGCGTCGCGAACCGGGCCGCCCCGCTCGTCCACGATCTGTACACGGACGCGGAAGGTGCTCGTGTCGGCGGGCGCGGAGCGGTCGATCCTCAGGATGTAGACGGCGGCGAGCAGCCCGAGCAGCGCCAGGGGGATGACGGGGTGCACACGGCTCATCCCGCTCCCATCGGCATGCCCTGGCCGCATCTCAAGCGGGCGGGCGCCAGACGGGGTCAGACCCCGGGGTCTGACCCCGATCATGCGGTCATGCGGGCGGTATGCAGGTTTGCAGGGAGTTCGTGATTGCGGTCTGCATTTACTGCAACTCGTCCGGGAATGGGTGCGTTGCGAGGTGGCGCCGAATAGGCTGGCGTCCATGGTGGCGATGCCGGTCGTGTGGTCGGATGCGCACGTGGGTCATGTGCCGGGCGGCGAGGTCTGGGTCGGCCTGCAGGTTTCGGGCGACGAGGTGCCGGAGCGGGCAGAGCGCATCCGCCAAGCCGTCGTCGCCGCAGGCGCCACGTTCGTCGAAGCGGCAAGCCACACCGACGACGTCCTGCTCAACGTGCACGACGCGGGGCTCGTCGGATTCCTCCGCACCGCCTGGCAGGAGTGGGAGACGGAGGGGTATCCCACCGTTCACGGGCAGCCCAAGGTCGTCCCGTACATCTTCCCGCTCCCCGGCCTCGTCGGGAACGGCCGGCTCGAGCCGGCCGAGCCGCGTTCGCTCGCCGCCCGCACCGGGCGGTACGCGTTCGACACGATGACCCCCATCGGGCCTGGTACCTGGGACGCGGCGCGCGGCGCTGTCGACGCAGCACTGACAGCCGCCGATCTGGTCGCCGGCGGCGCGCCCGCTGCGTACGCGCTGACGCGACCGCCCGGCCACCACGTGACCCGATCCGCGTACGGCGGCTCGTGCTTCCTCAACAACACGGCGATCGCTGCCGAGAGCCTGCGCCGCCACGGCTTCGAGCGGGTGGCCGTTGTCGACATCGACGCCCATCACGGCAACGGAGCCCAGTCGATCTTCTGGGAGAGGGATGACGTGATCACGATCTCCGTGCACGTCGACCCTGCTGCGGGCTGGTTCCCGCACTTTCTCGGGCTTGCCGACGAGACGGGCGCAGGGCGGGGCGCGGGCGCCAACCACAACATCACCGTGGCAGCGGAGACGGGCGACGAGGGCTGGGTCGCCGCGGTGGGCGAGGCCGCAGCCACGGCGCAGGCCGCTCGCGCCGACGTGCTGGTGCTCGCCCTCGGCGTCGACGCGGGCTACGCCGACGAGAACAGCCCGCTTCGAGTCACGGCCGCCGGTTTTCGCGAGGCGGCCCGCCTGCTCGGGGCGCTCGGCCTGCCGACCGTGGTCGTGCAGGAGGGCGGCTACGATCTCGCGACGATCGGCGAGCTCGTCGTCGCATCGCTCACGGGACTCGAGGAGGGAATGGCCAATGCCGTTTGAGGACTCAGTTCAGAACGAAGCCTTGGTGTCGCCCGGACGTGCTGTGCACGCACGCTGCGGCGTCCTCAGTCGCGCCAATACGGAGGAAGAGGGGTTGGTACCAGGCTTAAGCCTGATACCAACACGGTGTTCCACGCTCCCTGCGTCCTTGCATCGCACGCACCCATCACGCCCTGGCGACGGAGCGTCATTCTGAAATGAGTCCTGAACCGCTGTCTGTCTGGGTCGGCGCAGTCCAGCACGAGGGCGTGCCGTCGGAGCCCCGCAAGGATCTCGTCACGCCGCCGCACTGGCGCCTGGAGGCGGTCGCCGCGACAGAGCGACCGCACGACCTCAGCGTCGCCCGCGACCGCACGGCAGCCGTCTTCGTCCAGGATCGGGAGACCTCCGACATCTGGCTCGTCGATGTGCGCGATGACTCCCCGGCGCTGCGACTGACAACGGGGCGGGCGCCCGCCCCGTTCTGGGAGGACACCACGCCCCGGATCTCCTTGGACGGCAACACCGTTGCGTATGTAGACGAAGGAGCGATCTGGCTCGTGCCGGCGAGCGGCGGCCCTCCGCGAAAGCTCTGTGAGGGCGGCGAGCCGGGCTGGGTCGGCGAGCGCACGCTGCTGATCTCGGTGGAGCGTGACCGTACGAGCCGCCTGGCGCTCGTCGACACCGCTGACGCCTGGCCACGAAGGTTGGCCCGCGAGCACGGCGGGCTGGAGACGCACGGTGACGAGTGGGGCGCAGCCGTCTCTCCGGACGGATCGAGGGTCGCCTATTGCTTCACCCCTCGAGCCGACCTGCGCCGCACCGAGATCAGGGTGGTCGACCTCGAGAACGGCGTCTCGATCGCGCTCACCGGAACGCCGGACGTTGCCGACCGCGGCCCGGCCTGGTCGCCGGACGGGTCGTCGGTCGCCTTCACCTCGGAGCGTCCGGGATTCTGGGAGGTGTTCGTGGTCGGGGTGGACGGCACCGGGGAGCGGCAGCTGACGGACGAGGGCGCGGACTTCTCCCAGCTCGACTGGCACCCCGACGGCACCGCGCTGCTGGCAATGCGCTGCGTGCGGAACCGTTTCGACCTCGTCCGGGTCGACGCCGGCACCGGGGCGGTGAGCGAGCTCGCCCCAGGCGGCTCGTGGTCGAACCCGGCCTGGACGGTGGACGGCGGGGCGATCGGCGTCTACGAGGACCACTCCACGGGCCCTCAGGTGCGCCGCTTGGCACCCGGCGGCGAGGTCTCGGAGCGCCACGCGGAGACGCCCGCCTCCGTTCGCAGCGCTCCGCATGCCCGCGCGCAGGAGATCGTTTTCACCTCCTTCGACGGCACCGAGATCCCGGCGTTCCTGTTCCGCCCACGCGACGCGAATGCTGGCCGCCCGGTGCCGGCGGTCGTCTACCCACACGGCGGTCCGACCTCCTACTACTCGGGCCACGAGTGGGACGGGCACGCGCAATATTTCGTCGACAAGGGCTACGCCTGGCTGGCCCTCAACTTCCGCGGCTCGACGGGCTACGGCCGCGACTTCGAGCGCCTCAACCACGACGACTGGGGAGTGGGGGACACGAAGGACTGTCTGGCCGCCGCCGACCACCTGCGTTCGCTCGAATGGGTGGACGGTGAGCGCCTGGCCATCTTCGGTTCGTCTTACGGGTCGTACCTGGCGCTGCTCGCGGTCACCGACGACCCCGAGCGTCGCTTCAAGGCGGCCGTGTGCAAGTACGGCGACTGCGACATCGTCACGTCGTGGGCGCAGGGCGACCGCGGTGGGGTGCAGGACCTCGAGCGCATGATGGGGTCGCCGTCAGCGGCCCGCGAGGCCTACAAGGCCGGCTCTCCGGTGCATCGGCTCGCCAACATCCGGGTGCCGCTTCTGATCGCGCACGGCCTGCTAGATGAACGGGTCAGTCCCAAGCAGTCAGCAGAGCTCGTTGCCGAGTTGCGCCGTCTCGGCGGCAAGACGTTCGAGTACGTCACCTACCCGACCGAGGCCCACGGCCTCCTGCGCGCCGGGCCTCAGATCGACTTCTACCGCCGGCTGGAGCGTTTTCTCGACTGGTACCTGATGTAGCCAGATTCGGCGCGTCCGGCGACGGGTTTGACTCCGGGGTCGGTCAAGGGACAGAATCCTCGCTCACTCGTCGTTCGAACCCGGCCGCGGCGCGGCCGAAGGGGGTCGGTCGTGGGAAGGTTGAGACTGCTGGTCGTCGGGGTCGTCGTGCTCCTCGCAGCGATCGCCACCGGAGTTGCCGCTGCGCAGGACAAGGACAGGGTGGTGTTCACGATCGGGCTCATCAACGACGTGGAGAGCTTGAACCCGCTCATCGGCGTCGAGGTGCCCGACTACGAGGTCTGGAATCTCCAGTACGCCACGCTGACCAGCCTCGCCACCGACGACTTCGCGGCCACACCGGGTCTCGCCGAGTCCTGGGAGGCATCTGCCGACGGAAAGACCTACACCTACAAGCTGCGCGACGGCCTCAAGTGGTCGGATGACACGCCACTCACCGCCGAGGACATCGCCTACACGCTCAACCGTGCCAAAGAGGAGGGCTGGCTCAACTATGAGACAGCCGTCGCCAACTCGACGGCCAAGGCGATCGACGACACGACGCTCGAGATCGTCAGCTCCGTGCCGGACCCGAAGCTGCCGAACGTCGGCGCGTACATCCTGCCGAAGCACATCTGGGAGAAGTACGACGAGAAGGCCGTGACCAAGTACGACGCTCTCGACGGCGTCGGGTCGGGTCCCTTCACGCTCGCCGAGCTGAAGCGCGGACAGTTCTGGCGGCTTGTGGCGAACGACAATTACTACGGCGGCCGCCCGGTCATCGACGAGGTCATCTTCCGCCTCTTCAACAACGCGGATGCGATGGCGGCGGCGCTGGAGAAGGGCGAGATCGATGCGGCGCACGGCCTGGCCGCGCAGTCGATGAAGCGGCTCGAAGGAGTCGAGGGCATCGTCACCGTGGTCGGTGAGCAAGGCGGCTTCAACGAGTTGTCGGTCAACGGCGGCCGCCCGGAGGACAAGCGGGTGGAGGGGATCGGGAACGGCCACCCGGCGCTCTCCAACCTCGAGTTCCGCAAGGCAATCGCGCACTCGATCGACAAACAGACGATCGTCGACAAGGTGCTGGTCGGTCTTGGGCGGCCGGGTGTGACGATGAGCCCGTCGCCGTTGCTCGACTGGCAGCCCGAGATTCCGGTGGAGGAGCAGTACGCCTTCGATCTCGAGAAGGCGAAGTCGATCCTCGAGGCGGCCGGGTTCACCGACGGCGACGGAGACGGCATCCGCGAGCTCGACGGCGAGAACGTCGTGCTCGACTACGTCGTCCGCTCCGAGTCGACGACTGCAGCGCAGGATGCCGAGTTCATCTCGGGTTGGCTGACAGAGGTCGGCATCGGCACCAAGCTGCGGACGGTCAGCGACTCGAAGCTCGGCGAGATCATCGGCAAGGGCGAGTACGACATGTTCGAGTGGGGTTGGACGCCCTTCGTCGATCCCGACTTCATGCTCGACGTCTTCACCTGCAAGCAGCTCTCGCAGGATCCCGACGATCCGACCAACTACTACAACGACGCGAACTGGTGCGATCCGGCGTACGACACCGACTACGAGCTGCAGAAGGTGGAGCTCGACCCGGAGAAGCGCAAGGAGATCGCCCACCGGATGATCCGGGCCCTCTACGACAGCGCGACGTATCACGTGCTGTTCGCGGGCGGCGACTACCAGGCGTACCGCACCGACCGCTTCGAGGGATACCTACGCCAGCCCGCCAACACCGGGCCGGTGCTGTTCTCGAACAGCTCGCCAAGCTACGTCGCGCTAAAGCCGGTCGGAAGCTCGGCCGACGGTGGCGGTGGCCTCGGCACCGGTGGGATCATCGGGATCGTGGTCGCCGCAGCCGCGGCGCTTGGTGCCCTCGGCTTCGCGATGGGCCGCCGGAAGACGTCCGACGAGCGGGAGTAGCGCCGGCGCGTGAGAACGTCGCCGGGCCACGGCAACGGATCGGGCGGGGGAGAGCCCCGCCCGATCCTTCTCGCCCTGGGCCGCCCGTGAACCGCCGCTTCATTGCCGCCAAGATCCTCGGCTCGATCGCCACCCTCGCGTTCGTCCTGTGCTTCAACTTCTTCCTGTTCCGGATCGTGCAGGGAGATCCGGTGGCCACGCTTTTCCGCGGCAGAAACCTCACGCTCGAGCAGCGGGCCGAGCTGCGGACGCAGTTCGGTCTCGACGGGTCGACCGGCGAGCAGTTCGTCCGCTACCTGGGGCAGACCGCACAGCTCAATCTCGGTCGGTCGTACACGTCGAACGAGCCCGTGACCAAGGAGATCCTGCGGCGTGCCTGGCCGACCGTCGCGCTCGTCGGGATCTCCGCGGTGATCTCCGCGGTGCTCGGTGTCTTCCTCGGGATCTGGGCGGCGTGGAACCGGGGCAAGAAGGAGGACTACGTCGCGCAGACGATGACGATGACGACCTACTCGATGCCGGACTTCTGGCTCGGGATGATCCTGCTCGTCGTCTTCGGTGTGCTGCTCGGGTGGTTCCCGATCGGCGGCATCACCGATCCCGGGTCGTCGGCCGGGGGCATCGAGAAGCTGCTCGATCAGGGGCATCACATGTTCCTGCCCGCCCTCACGCTCAGCCTTGCGTACCTCGGCGAGTACACGCTGATCATGCGCTCGTCGGTGCTGGACACGATGCGCGAGGACTACCTCACGCTTGCGCGCGCCAAGGGGCTGCGTGACGCGATGGTGCGCCGCAAGCACGCCGTGCCGAACGCGCTCCTGCCCGTGATCACCTTGACGGCGATCAACTTCGGGTTCGTGCTCTCGGGGGCGATCGCCGTAGAGACAGTGTTCTCGTGGCCGGGTCTCGGGCTGCTCACCTACAGCGCCCTGAACGGGCCCGACCTGCCGCTCCTGCAAGGGCTGTTCCTGGTGTTCAGCGCCGCCGTGATCGTCTTCAACCTCATCGCCGACCTCGTCTACGCCTACGTCGATCCACGGGTGCGAACCGGATGAGCACCACCCAGCCGACGCTCTCCGCCCGCCAGATCGCCTGGGCGCGCCGGCGGCGCGGGCTCGCCGAGGTCACCCGGCAGTTCCGGTCGTCTCGGCCCGGGATGTTGGGGCTTGCCGGGTTGGCGCTGATCGTGCTGATGGCGCTCCTGGCCTCGGTGATTGCCGATGCCGACCAGTTGCGCGCCGTCAACACCATCGACCAGCCGACGTGGGCGAGCCCGGGGGAGGTGGCGCCCCTCGGGACCGACAACCTCGGCCGGTCGATCTGGTCGCAGTTCGTCTTCGGGTCGCAGATCAGCCTGCTCGTCGGGCTTGTCGCGACGGTGATCGCGATCGTGATCGGATCGGTGGTCGGCATCGTCGCAGGCTTCTACGGACGGCTCCTCGACGGGATGCTGATGCGGCTCAGCGAGTGGTTTCTCGTGATCCCCTTCCTGCCGCTCGCGATCGTGCTGGCCACCATCCTCGGGCCGTCGGTGTGGACGATCATCCTCGTCATCGGCGTCACCTCGTGGCCGGGGACGGCCCGAATCGTGCGAGCGCAGGTGCTCACGCTGCGTGAGCGGTTGTACGTCGATCGCGCTCGGGCGCTCGGTGCGGGGCAACGCCACCTGATGACCCGCCACATCCTCCCGAACGTCTCGCCGCTGATCCTTGCGAACACGACGCTGACGGTGCCGATCGCCATCCTCTCGGAATCCGCGCTGGCCTTCCTGGGTCTCAGCGACCCGACCCGCGCCTCGTGGGGGAAGATGCTGGACGAGGCCTTCTCGGCCGGGGCGCTCTCGCAGAACGCCTGGTGGTACTACGTGCCGCCGGGCGCCGGGATCATGTTCGTGGTGATGGCGTTTGTGCTCGTCGGCCAGGCGCTCGAGGAGATCCTCGACCCGCGGTTGCGGAAGGAGCGGCGGTGAGCACCGTGGCGACAGAGACAGAGACGGGGACGGTTCTCTCGGTCCGGGACATGGCGGTCACCTACCGGACGGGTGGCGGCGGCGTACCCGCGGTGCGGGGCGTGACCTTCGACATCGGCAAGGGAGAGACCCTTGGTCTCGCCGGCGAGTCGGGGTGTGGCAAGTCCACCATTGCCGGCGCCCTGCTGCGGGTGTTGCCGCGCGGGACGAAGCTGACGGGGGAGATCCTGTTGAACGGCGAGGACGTGCTTCGCATGCGTCCCGGCCGGCTGCGCGCGGCGCGCTGGACGGAGGCGGCGATCGTGTTTCAGGGCGCGCTGCATTCGCTGAACCCAGTGCACCGCATCGGGAACCAGATCAAGGAGCCGATCATGGCGCACGGCACTGCCGGCTCCGAGACGGCCGCCGACGCGCGCGTCGGGGAGCTGCTCGAGCAGGTGGGGTTGCCGAGAGGGCGCGGTCGGGACTATCCCCACCAGCTCTCGGGGGGCCAGCGTCAGCGGGTGCTGATCGCGATCGCCCTTGCCTGTGATCCTCACCTGCTGATCGCGGACGAGCCGACGACCGCGCTGGATGTGATGGTGCAGGCGCAGGTGCTCGACCTGCTCGAGCGTCTCCGGCAGGAGCTCGGCTTGTCTCTGCTTTTCATCACCCACGACCTCTCGACGCTCGCCTCGACGTGTGAGCGCATCGCCGTCATGTATGCGGGGCGGATCGTTGAGGAGGGGCCGAGCAAGCAGGTGTTCGAGAAGCCGGCCCATCCGTACACCCGCGCCCTTGCAGCGGCCTTCCCGGTGATCGGTGACCAGAGCTTCCGCATGAACCCGTCAGGGCTTCCAGGCGACCCTCCCGACCCGCGGTCGCTGCCGGCCGGTTGCCCGTTCTCGCCGCGCTGTGCCGTCGTCCGCGAGGAGTGCACCGGCGAGGCGCCGGAGCTGCTCGAGGTGTCCGATGGGCGACGGGCGGCGTGCGTGCGCGTCGCCGACAGGAGCTGGGAGACGGTGTCGTGAGCGCACCCCTGCTGCAGCTCGCCGGTCTCAGCGTCCACTACGCGTCCCGCACCGGCAATCCGGCCCGCGCGGTGGACGGCGTTGATCTCCACGTCGGTGAGGGTGAGGTGCTCGCGCTGGTCGGAGAGTCGGGTTGCGGCAAGACAACGCTCGGCCGGGCCGTGATCGGTCTCGAGCGGCCGGTGGCGGGCGAGGTGCGCTATCGCGGACAGCCGCTTCGGTTCGACCGCGCCGCGCTGCGTTCGCATCGCGGCGAGGTGCAGATGGTGTTCCAGGACCCGAACGGCGCGCTCAACCCCCGGCAGACGATCTACGAGGCCGTGGCGGAGGGTCTCCGCATTCAGGGCAAGACGGACGGGGAGGAGGCGCGGGTCGCGGAGGCGCTGTCCATCTCCGGGCTGCGTCCGCCGGAGCGCTTCTTCTCGCTGTACCCGAGTGAGGTGTCAGGCGGTCAGCGGCAGCGGGTGGTGATCGCGGGAGCAATGGCGTTGCAGCCCAGGCTGCTGGTCGCGGACGAGCCGGTCTCCAGCCTCGACGCGTCGGTGCGCGGCGAGATCCTGGCGCTGATGCTCCGCCTGGTGCGCGAGACGGGTGTCTCGATCCTCGTCGTCACGCACGATCTCGGGCTGGCCTGGAACATCGCCGACCGCGTGGCGGTGATGTACCTCGGCCGCATCGTGGAGGAGGGCCCGACCGAGCAGATGCTGGCCGCACCGCGCCATCCGTACACCCGTGCGCTGCTGTCGGTGGTGCCCGAGATCGAACGCGTCGAGCAGCAGATCCTGCAGGGGGAGGCGCCGGATCCGAGGCGCATCCCGGCGGGATGCCGCTTCCACCCGCGCTGCCCGCTCGTGCAGTCTGGGGAGGCGGAGCGGCTCGGCGTCGCGCAGCGCTGCCTGGGCGAGGACGTTGGCCTGGTGCAGGTGGCACGGAGTACGCCAGGGCACGCTGCGGCGTGTCATGCGCTGTCGGCGCCGGGCGGGATGTCAGCGTCGACCTGAGGGGGCGGGATCGTCGTGAGCGTGCGTTACACGGTCGGCGGTTCGAGAGTGCGAGCTGTCGAGACTGGACAAATACGCGAGTACGGTGGCTCGTCGGTCGGCGAAGCTCTCTATCTCGAGGGCGCGTCCGGTGTTGACTACTACTACGCCCACATTCGGCGCATTGCAGCGAGACATCAGTTTGTGCTAGCCGGCGAGGTTGTAGGCGAAATCGTTCATCATTTCAACGGCGATCACCTGCATCTTGGGGCGAACGCCAACATCGGTGCTGGCTACGACGGTCGCGGGCGAGTCGGCAGCGACGATCAGAAGTCGCGAACATGGAAGAAAGGAGCCGCGATCATGCGGCAGATCGCCCGATCACCCATGCAGCCATGAAAAGTGTTCGACACTCGCGTCCAATGACTGTGCTTTGCGTCGTTGCCATTGGTCTTGCGATGCTTGCAGGCGCGTTTTTCGTCGGGCGTGACACGGCCCCGGAGTCGAACGCGAATGGCGGAGAAACTCGCCTATCGCTAGGTCAGACGGTTCTAGTGCCTTCGATCCGGCTCAAATGCACGTTGGCAGTTGAGGCCGAGTCTCGCGAGCGATTCTTCTGCTTACGCACGGGGGACTCGCCGACGTTTCAGGCCGTGTTTGAAAGAGCATCCACGTTCATCTACTCGATCGAAGATCCGGAGCAAGCCAAGGTTTTTCGCGAACGTCAGCCGTGAGAGGTGCGCCGTGTATGTGCGCGGCGATGAGTCGGAACGCCAGATTGCGGCTTTTGAATCAGCATTCGCTACTCTCGCGAGAGACTGAGATGCTCATAGCACTTGGCATCTCTCCTCGGAGCGAATGAACGGCACAGAGCATGGGAGACGCACTTCGCGGCGGTCAACCCGCACCAAGCGAGTCTCCGGGGCATCCACCACGATGGAGGCGGTCGTCGCGATTCGTGAACAGCGAAGGTTGAAGTGCGACTCTCGACTCAGGGTGATCCTTGCCGCGATCGCTGCAACCGTTGTTTCCGGAGCGGCGGTTGGCTGTCTCTCGCAGCCAAAGGAGAGTGACTTTGCAAAACTTCAAGACGCCTTCCGGGCTGAGGGGATTGTCTTGGTTCCGGCACGGAAGGGAGACTTCGCTGGTGAGCTCGGATGCAGACTGATGGACAGCAAGACCGAAAACCTGACGGTGGTTGTGTGTAGAAACGGTGTCGAAGCGCTACCGATTCTCGGTGATCTAGGCACCTCTCCCAATTTTCGGAGGTTCGATGATCCGCGCCCGTTTTTTAAGTATCTAAAGTAGAATCCAGGTTCACTCGGCCTCCTCTTCTACCGGAATAAGAATTTGTCTGTCACCTACCTCGGCGAACGCCTAAAGACTGTAGACGCGCTCGTTCGCGTCTTGAGTTAGATTGGTCGTTGGAGACCGCCGATGTGGCGCACGCCGCGGCCGTGGCCGCGCATACGTTCCTCGACGTGCTTTGGGCCGCCGGGCTCAAGGGCGTCGCGCTCGAGCGGTTGTCGGCTGAACGGTTCTCGGTGGAGCTCGAGCGCGACTAGCCCGCAGGCTGTCGAGCGCCCGCTTCTAGGCGAATGGCGCGCTGAGGTGCTCGAAGGCGTGGCCGAGCAGTAGGCACTCCACGCCCTCGGCCGCGCACGCCTTGGGGATCTGCATCCCCTTCCCCGCGGTGGGCTGTCCCGTCGGGCCAACCCCTTCGTAGGTGACGGCGCCCATCTCGATCACCGATTAGCGTCCGCCCGATGGATGACAAACCAAAGACGGTTGGCGTCGACCTCGCAGCTCAGCCCAAAGAGACGGCCGTCTGCCTTCTCAAGTGGAGTCACGGGCGGGCGACGATCGGTACGCTCGCCGTAGGAGCCCGCCTATGAATCAGGGGACGTCCGGCCGCGCGGCCGCCCCACGTCTCATTCGTCGGCCACCGGCCTGATCGCTGCTGTCGTGTTTGCGGGAGGGCTGTCGGGGCCTCGGGGGAGTGCGTTTGTTGGTGTCGTGCCGAAGCGTTGAGCTCATCAGCCGACGCCCGATGCGGGCAGCGACCGTAGTGGCCGAGGCAACAGCGCCTTCAACCGTCATTGCTGACCTCCGGCGACCAGCCTTCGGGCCACATCTCCGTTGGCCAATCGGGTCGGGGCCAGTCACCGGTCCGCTGGAAGTGTGCCGCAGCGACTTTCCAGTTCTCGAGCTCAGGCCCATCGTCGGCCGTAGGCGGCCGAGGTAGATTCCCGGCCAAAAAGCCACGAATCCAGATTGAGGCGCTGGGCGACATCACGTCGATTTCTGACAATGAGACACGAATGTCCACTCCCTCGCTGGGCATGAACGCGCTCATACGTCCTGGGAACGTATGCCAGCCGCTATCCCAGAGGAAACAAAGGCTTGATCCGCCCTTCTTGACAATCCAGAGGTCTGGGTCCACCGTCGCCGGGAGACCGGTTGGTCGCGAGATCGGCGGCTCGCTCCGTATCTCAGCGGACACTACCGTCAGGATACCGAGCCGTTCGCGTCGAGACCGGCCTCCCCACACCCCGAGGCATTGTGCACTCCGCCCAGACTCCATCCAGCCGCAGCAGTTCGCGAGGGCCGGGCTTGCCAAGTGGCGCGACTGTCGCAGAACAGCCTGCGCAACTTCCCGTCTCCGTCCGGAGGCTACTCCTACAGGGTCTCGCCGTACCTGGGCGGCAACATGCAGGCCGCCGTGAAGGTGACAACGCGGCCCAGCACAAACCACCATATATCGGTGCTGATCTGCATCCAAGACCCGGGCACCGCCGGATGGGATGGTTACGAGCTCCGCGCGAAGGTGATCAGCGGTCCGGACTCGTGGGAGATCCGACGGGTCACCAACGGAGCGGCAACGGTCATCGCGTCAAAGACGCTCGAGATCGCAGCAGGCGGTACGATGCTCCTGCGGCGCCTCGGCAACTCGATCGAATTCTGGTGGAAGCCATCAAGCGGCAGTTGGGCCCAGCAGCTTTCGGTCACCGATATCACCTACATGTGGGGCATGATCGGAACCGGCGGCTTCAGCACGGGGGTACTCGACGACTTTAGCGGCGGCAGCTTGTTATCGCTTCTCGACCAGTACGCGCCTGAGCTTCGTTTCTGGAATGAAGAGCCGTACCGAGCGGATTCTGCGGCGGTCGCGACGGATCTTTTCCTCGAACAACCAGTGAATCACTCGGTTGTCTTAAAGTGCTGCTGGCCAATGGACTTTGGGACTGTCGCGTCCGCTGATCCGAACTCATCTCTTCCACGGCTCTCCCTCAGCTACCTCAACTCGCCGCAGCCGGCGCTTCACTACCTCAGCCAACCCAAGATTTATCCCGATGACATAGCCGGGGCAGCAATCGACTATCTAGCATGGATCGCTATGCACCCTGAGCAACGCCGAGTCGTCTACGGGCGCGTCTTCCCCGTTCCCGGCGGGTCAGGGGGAAAGATTCTCCAGTACTGGATGTTCTATTACTACAATCCGAAAGACTACGGCGGCTTTGGAAACCATGAGGGCGACTGGGAATGGGCCCAGATACGGCTGAGCTCAAACAATGTACCGTTGACAGTATCGCTCTCGCAGCACGGCCAGGGAGAGACGTGTAACTGGGGGCCGGCGGACGTTGAACAGACCGGATCCGGCCGTCCGGTCGTATATGTCGCTCACGAATCACATGCGAACTACTTCTGGCCGGGATCTCATAACGCACCGTTTGCACCTGATGAAACTGGCGCTTTTGGTGCCGCCTACTACGAATCCCCGACCGTCGTGGATGTGAGCACACCGCCTGGTTGGATAACTTGGGACGGACACTGGGGAGCGTCAACAGGATCCTTCCTTGGACCGACCCCGAGCCCAGAGTCACCCGGAGCTCAAGAGGAGCCCTGGGATGATCCATCCTGGTGGGAAGCCAACAAGACCGGACCGTGCACCCAGCCTCCGGGTTCGCTGACAGCAACGAATGAGGAGAGCCAATCGCGCGATGGGTCTTCGCGAACACGACAAGATGGGGCCGGAAACCCCCGCGACGCCTTGGATCAATCCGCGGCAAGCAGCGCGCCCGCTCTACCGGAGACCCTCAGCGCGAGAGTCGAGCATGGCACTCCGTATGGCAAAGCGATGGAGGTCTCCTACTGCTTCCCGACTCTGCGTACGCCTCCCTCGAAGCGACCGCGGAGACTGCATCTGAGTGTCGAGAACGTCAAAGATAACCTTCCGCCTCTGAGCGTAGGCTGGGAAGTCGCTAAGCGTTGCGCGAAAGTCATCCACCCCATCGGCCCAATCAAGCCACCGTACCTCCTTCGCTACTCAGTCGAGAGCCGCACGGGAACGCGGTCGAAGCCAGCCGTGGTGCGCGTAGCCAACTCCGGAGCGCTTGCCGCACAAAAGAAATGAAGCTAGCGCTGATTGACAACCAAGAATGGCAAGTTGAGACTCGCGTCACTGACACCGCGTAGCCCCCCGGCGACCTATCTCGGCTTCGCATTGGTCGTCGCGGCGGCGACGGGGGCTTTCGGCTCGGCAGCGTATTTCCTCCTTGGAGGCGATCCCTGTAAGTCCAGCAGTCGGGTCGGGTATCTGTTTCTCGCGCCGGTGCTCTTCGGCGTGACCGGCGTGATCCTGGTCACGCTGTTCACTGCGCGCCTCTGGAGAGGGATCGCGGCCGGTGTCGTGATTTCGTTACTGGCGGGCGGACTGCTTTTTCTGTTGGCGATCGCCCAATGGGGCGCAAGCTGCTACACGTAAGCGATTGAGCATGGCCGATAGCGAACCGCGAAGTCTAGATCGCCCAAGGCTATTGTGAAACAATTGTTACAAGGAAAGGACGGCCCTCAGGCCGGGCGAGGGGTTTGCAAGCTGTCCAGTTAGGTCCATCCTCAAGTGCTGAGAGCTTCGCTCCAGGGCTTCGCCCTACCGGAAGAGCGCGTCGAGTTTCTTGCGGCCGACGAGGCTGATGCGGTCGCCGTGGCTGTAGATCATGCCCGCCGGTTCGAGCTGTGCGTGCACCGGTGAGCGCGACGGGCGGCGCACGACAATGTCCTTACCGGTGCGCAGGTTGAGCATGTGGATCGCGTTGCGGCGGATATACACCAGATGCGCACGATCGAGATCCGCCAGCCGCACCTCCGCCAGCGCACACCGCTCCCGATAACACCCGTCATCACCGAACGACGCACCCTCGGACAGCTTGAAACGGGCCGCAAGCTCGTACGGGGGGGCCGGCGGCGTCACAATCCGTCGCCTGTACCAGTTGAGCATGCCCGCCTCGTCGAGGACGACGAACTCGCCACCCCAACCACGGATCGCGACCACCTCCCCGGGATCATCCAGCGTCTGGATCAGGCGGTTCCCCCTTCCTGTAAAGGGCCAATACCTGATGTCGATCGGGCCGTCAGCGCGCTCAACCGCGACCACCGCCTCCGTCACCGACGCCACGGCCACACGCACCGGAGGCCGCGCGTAGAAGCTGCGGTTCTTCCCTCGCACCCCGGGCAAACGCCGATTCACCCACCACGTGTCCTGATAGACCACAAACGAACCCGGCATCCCCGGCTCCACCCGCCGCGCCACCCGCCGCACCGGAACACGAAACGGATCAAACCGCCTCCGCTCACCCTGCGCCGACGACCACAACTCCCACCGCCGCCGAGACCCCTCACCGGACACGGTCGCAAACACAACCTCCTCCGGCTCCAACACCACCGCATACGGACGCCGCACACACCCCGCCACCCCCAACATCTGCGGGCCATGTACCACAGGCCACACCCCAACACCCGCACACGCACCCCCCGTGCGAAACACCGCCTGCAACGCCTCCCCATTCGCAGGCGTCCCTTCCACCCCCAACTGCGTCACAACCCCAGCAACCCGCACGGTGAGGTCACCTGCATCACGAGCGAACGCAGCCTGCCCCGCTAACCCGGCAACCACACTTGTCACCACAACGACGACCGCTGCTCGGACCATGCTCACAGCATCGACACGGCCGCCGCCGACCGCGATCCCTCGAAGAGTGCAGCGCGGGCTAGGTCTTATCGTGGTCGAGTCCTCCTACTCGCAGATGCATGGCGCGGGGCGCAAGGTGTAGGTGGCGACGGCTCCGTAGGTTTGGAGAGGCTGCGGCGGCGTCTTTGAGAAGTCTCGCTGAAGCGGCTCGCAGTCGAAGGGTCCGCGCCCGCCGAACCAGCCGTTGAAGAATACGAACGAGCGATCGAACGGAATCCCCGCCTGCGGCGGTGCCCCGGTCTTGAAGCCACCGATCTCCCATGTCTTCACGTATTCCCTCCGGGGACTTGCGTCGGAGCCGTCGGCTTCGGTACCGCCGCAGTGCCAAGGCCCGAATTCAAGTGAGGTATCGGTCTCATAGGCAAGGTCCCGGGCATGGGCAGCGAGGGCCCAGCCGTTGAGTCCTGCCTTCGACTTCTCCCAGATCTCTTGTGGCGACCGCATGTTGATGTTGCCGATACCCGTCGGTGCCACGGCTCGCATCTCAATGCTGAAGCACTGCTGGCTCTCAGTGCAGCCCGTGCTAGCTGTCGCGTCAAGGCTCGGGGCGAAGTCGAATTGCACGCGTGTGCGGTCTCTGTCGCGTACGTTTCTCGTACCGAGTGGCTCGCCCTGAACTGGTTGCTCTGGGCCGCCGAAGTTGATGCCGCGTTCGTACTCCTCGCCCGTAGCGGTCTGGCGGAATACGGCAACACGTTTGAACCCGGAAGTACCGGCAACGACGGCAGTGAACTTCGGTTCCTTGACAAACGGGACACCGTCGGAGTTCGCTTTGCCGTAAAGGGTGACCGTCATCCATTGGGAGACACCGGCGCTGTGGAACCTGTAGTGATAGATAACCCTGAACAGGCCATGCTTCTTCCCCGTCGGCCCTTCACCCGTGCTGCCCCACCGGTCGCGGAACCACACCGCCATCTCCAGCCGACAGGGGGCGAAGCACTCCCCATTGGGTTGCACCGCCGGCCGCAGCCGGATGTTTTGAGCGAACACACCAAAATCGTTGTTCTGCGGAAACGCCGGCCCCGCACACTGGCGTCCCTCGATCACCTTTCTATTGGGTACGCCCCGTCCGTTCGGTGACGGCGTCAGCAGAGCGGGTCCTCTCGCGTAGTGCATGCCGAAGGTGCCGAGGCCCCCGTGAACCGCGTTGATTGCCCCGTAGCGCAAGTCGGGGTCATACCGCCCGGGATGGGCAGGAATCTCGTCATTCACATACACAGTCCCGTTGTTCCCCTTCACGTAGGAGATGTAGCCGGGACCGCGGGCGCGATACAGATCGTCATCTGGATCCGCGTTTCCGCGATCATCGGCGAGCCACTGATGGCAGCGCTTTGCGATATCCCACACTGCGTCGCGGGTGCGGAACCTAAAGACGTCACCCGACTCGGTGACCGTGATCTTGTCAACCGCTGTCGTCGCTCCGGCAAGCGACCCGCGCTGCGTCTTGGCTGACAACAGTGGCGAAGGGGCAGACGGGTCAGGCGGCACCACAGGTGGGGCCGCAACCCCGGCCGGCTCAACAGGCTCACCTTCTCCCAGAGGCACCGAAGCGCCGACCATCTCCGTCTGCGAGGAAAGTGACGACGCCGACCCAGATGCGTTCGACGCCGTGACGGTGACTCGAATGCGCGAGCCCCGATCGTCGTTTGTCAACGCGTATTGCGCCGTCGTCGCGCCCGCAACATCCACACAGCCCGTGCCAGACGCAGCGAAATGCGCCGCTACACGAGCCGCCGGCAGCGCCGTCAGATACACCGCGACCTCGTCCAGGCCACCCACAAACCCCGATGCGACCGACGCAAGCTTGGCGATCGACAACGGCTGCTCCGAGGAAGGCACGAACCCAACGGCAGACTGCGACCCGGCCAATGTGCCGTTGACATAGACCTGCATCGAGGCGCCGTCATAGGTCGCGACGACGTGATACCAACCGCTCGGCGTCGATCCCACTGTGATCGGGACAACCAGCACGAGGTCGCGAACGACGTCCGGGGGGACCGGCGTGGGCTCATCCGAATCCTCTTCAGGGCCATCATCACCGGGCTCGACGAGCCGCGTCCGGAAACTCACATTCTCCTCGGCGTCAAGAACAAGCCCGTACTCGAGCGTCGGCAGGCCAGCAGTGATGCTGCCATCACCAACCTCACGCGCGATCAAGGGCACGCTACCGCTGTACGGTTCCGGTTTCATCCACAACTCCAGCGAGAACGCGCCACTCGGCCCGTTCACCGTCGGGGAGGACCCAACCTCGAGCCCGGAGGCCCCATCAAACACGGCCGAGGTATCGAGATCGCCATTCGCGAGGTCAGCGGGCGCGCCGGGCTGCCCCAACCCGACGCCGGACGTGTAGACGCCGTCGTTCCCAAAACCGCTGATATCAACAGCGGACGTTCCAGCAGGCTCACTCATCCGCCACCACGCGACCGGGTCGTCCGCAGTCACGGCCGCGCTGTACGGGCCGCAGCGCTGCCACTGATACGTGAACGCCGCCGGAGCACCGCCCCAAGCACCCGTCGACGCCGACAACACCTGCTCATCCGCAGCCACACCTGACACCACTGGCGGCGACTGGTTGACCGGAGGCCCCGACGCCTGATTGACCGTCAACACCAGCCGCGGCCCTGAGCCCCCGCTCTCGCGCGACGCGAACTGCGCCTGCCCAGCCTGGCCCTCGACGTCCTTCTTGATGATCCAGCCGTTGTTTGCGGCCGAGCCAGCCAAGAACGCCTGCACATCAGAGGTAACATCGAAGCTGATCGTTCCAAGGAGCCCGTTGGTGATCAGCTTCGTGGCGGTCGCCGGCTCCACCCACGGATGCACCGACGGGTTGTTCGGCTGGCCCATCTCCCACTGCGTCACACCCGAGCAGTCCCTCACCTGGTTGGCGATGTTGGAGTCGGAGGCGCACTCCCAGGTCGCACCTGCACCCGTGCCGCGGTTAGGCGGGGAGCCTTGATCGACGAAGCCGTTGCCCTCTGCCCAAGCCTTCGTCAACCGGTACACGCTGATCGTGCGGCCCGACGTGCTCCAGTTGTTCGAGTTCTGCGTGATCGTCAGCTCGAGACTGGCAGAAACGAGGGTACCGCCAGCGAGGGCCGCTTCAAGTGCCGCCTGATCGAAACGCACCAGGGGGCGGTTATCGCCTGAAGCCCGCACGCGTAAGAACGACGAGCCGCCCTCGTTCGTGTCCGAAGACCCCGACCGAAGATACGAGTCCGCGCTAGCCGGAACGGTCTGCGTCACGACATCGCTCGTCGCCGCGCCCGCCACCGACACCGCTGCCACCGCAGCCAACACCAGCGCCAATCCGAACATCACCTTGCGCCGTGACCGCTTCCGCTCAGGAGTCCGCATGCCGATCCTCTCCCGCCGTCTGACGACAACCCACAACCGGGCCAGCACACCTTGGCTCGAGAGACGAAGTGTGACAGGCTCTCGCCATCAGTCAAGAGGGATTCCGATTCCGCGTCTACTCGCGAAGGACCGAGCGCCAATGCCTCCCGCCTGTAAGGGGTGTGGAGGCGCAGTCCGCCCGGCGAGCCTCGGTTAGTCGAGTCGCGGTACGCCGCCGAGCCCACGGGCGATCATGAGCACCTCGTTCTCGACGACGAGCTCGCCAAGCTTGCGTCTTCCGACGCGGAGCACTCCGCTGCGTTCGCGATCGGGCCCGAGCCTGGGATCGTATGTGGCCTCAACGCGTGTCCCTCGCAGCACGACTTCGAGCTTGGTCTTGGTCGTCGGGAAGAAGCGCTTTGCGCCGCGTGGCAGGCGGATCTGGCCGGCGCGAAGATCAGCACCGGTGACACGTTGGGTGGGCTCGCTGTCTGTCGGCTGCGCGTTCGCGGCGCCGAGGAACGTCTGAAGCTCGCCGTCGATGCGGGCCGTCTCGGCGCTTGCGGCGTAGGGGCTCGAGAGCAGGAATGCGGGGACGCCCTCGATCTCACCACACAACCCGGGTGCGACGTCGCCGAGAAGCTCGGTCGCGGGTGCCTTGAACGCGAAGAGCACCAGTCGGGGCTGCCAGCGCTTGATCTTGTCGCGGAGTGCATCGCGGCCTGCGCGCAACTCGGCCGTCGAGAGGAGATCCGCCGACGCGGTGGGAAGGTTGACGAGATCAGTGAGCCCGTTGCCTGCTGCGACGAACGCCTCGTCCTCCATGCCCGGCTCGGGATCGCGGAGCAGCCCGAGGCGCTCGAGGCGCCGCCAGAGTCGCCGCCCCAGGCGGCCCTGGTAGTAGTGCCCGGCTGCGACTGACACCGGCGCAGGGTTGATCCCGACCAGCAAGACTCCACCCTCCGTAGGGGGCCGGTCGGGCAACGTGTCCCTGGTGGTGCCTGAGAGCAGGTCGAGGCGCCGCCGCGCCTCAGCGGCGGTGAGCGGATGTGCGACGCCGGCAACGCGCGTCGCATCGAGCAACTCCCAGGCCGAGAGACCCGACTCCTCGGCCGCGCGCCCGATCGAGAGATCGCCGCGCATCACGCCGAGGACGGCGTGTTCGACCTCCCAGGTCTTGACCGACTGCTCCAGCAGCTTCCTGATCGCGGTCGCCCGGTCGAGCGATTCCTCGCGCGCCACGCGGTCCAGCGCCGCGGCGAGGTCGACGTCGATCCTGATGTTGATCTGTTGTGTGCTCATGTCAGTCTCCCGATGAACTCCTCGACTTCGAGCGCCGTCTCTGCTCTGGCGCTGGCGACGATCGCAAGCCTGCGTAGGAACCCGGTCGCGTCGGCGCGACTCATCCCGGCCAGCGCTCCGAGGACGGGAAGGAAGAGCGTCGATACCGGCTCGATTCCGACTGCCTCCGCGACGCGCGCGGCTCGGCCGTCATCGACGATTGCCCGACCCACGTCCCGCGCAAGGGCGAGCGTCTCACTCTCGCCCTGGCCAATGCGCCATGAGGAAGCCAGATCGGCCGCTCTCCGGCCGGTCTCTGCATCGAGAGCCACGGAGTGGACGATTCCTGTCTGCTCGGCCGCTCTGATCCGCTGAGCGTCGGTGTAGCCGAGCCGCTCGGCATCCACGACCGACTCGCGCCAGACAGCCGGTGGGACGAGCAGCCGCGGGACGCACCTGCCGGCGAGCTCGAAGGCGTCGATCTTCGCGATGTAGATGAGGCAGGTCGCATCTGCGGGCAATCCCCTCTCTTCCATTTGCTATCAAAGCGTAGCAATAAGATCTAGTTCGTCAACGGTGGAAGACCTGACTATCGCGTCGGCTCGACTCCTCGCTACCGTTGTCGCCGTGGTCGTCCGTGGCACGGCGAAAGCGTTGAAGCTGTTCGGTGCGCGGCCGTCATCGCTTGCCGAGATCGAGCCGGACGACGACGACTGGTATCTGAACCTGCTCTGGCTCGACCGGCGCAAGTGCCTGCTTCTCACACACGCCGGGACGGTGTTCTCCGTCTTCGTGCCGGACGTTCGAAAATCCGACCTCGCCCCCGCTCGGCCCCTTCCTCGTCGATGTGGTCACCGTCGCGCTCGACGCCGAGCATCTTCCTCACAACGCGCTCGGCGAGCTCAGCGGTTCGGACGTCCGGCTTGCGAAGACGGCGAGCAGGTGCGTGCTCGGGTTCATGAACGACATCGCGATGCACGTCGACTACGGGCTCGATCGCTACGGCGGCGTCCTTGACGTCGACGTGATCACGCTCAATCGCCAGCTCCAGCGCACCTTGCACAACCATGGGAGGCGATGTGCCACCCCGCTGGATCTCGTTGCCGAACGCGCCGGACGCGGCGGGCTAGCCTAGACGCCTCGGAATAGTCCGCTCCCAACGGCGTTCGAAGCGTCCGAGCCCACCGGGGACGTCGCCGTGCTCCTGCACCGCGAGCGCGATCTGCACGTGGTAGCTCGCGGCGTCGGAGCGGAGTTCGAGGCGCGCGCAGGCCTCGACGTCTGCTTCGGGCCAAGTGACCCGGTAGCGGATGTCGGCGGTCGCCCACGCCCGAGCGGGATCGTCGGGGGTGACGCCGACCCGGCCGTCGTAGTGCTCCTCGACACGTGCGCCGAAGGGGCCGTCGTAGACGTAGCCGGAGCCTGTGATCGCTGTCGTCTCACGGCCCAGCAGGTCGCGCTCGATCCGCCAGACCACCGGCGGCTGCTCGTGGTCAGTGTCGGCGCTGTGCGTGTCGACCCTGGTCGTGGGCGGCAGAACGGGCGGCGGCGCCACGGCCGGGCCTTCGAGCACCGGAAGGGATAGCTCGACTGAGGAGCGGTCGACCGCGAGCGGCGCGGCCGACGGCGGCGGCCACGTGTTCGGCCAGTCGCAGCCGGCGAGGGCGAGGCGCAGGCGGTGGCCGGGCTCCAGCACCCAGGAGGTCGCCTCCAGCTCGATCTCGACCGCGGTGGCCTCTCCTGGCGTCAGCGGCGCCGGTGTCTCGTGCCCGTGGCGGTGGGTGAGGTTGAGCACGGCTCTGGTGATCAGCGCCGAGGTGCCGTCGGGGAAGACGTCGCACAGCCGCACCGCCAGGTACTGCACCGGCGCCTGCGGGGTGATCGTGAGCCCGAGCTTCGCGTGCCCCATCAGCTCGAGCGGCCCGGCCAGCGGCGGCCAGTCGTAGCAGAGGGAGAGCGCGTCGTCCGGACGCTGGTCGTCCGGCTGGCCCCACGGGAGCTTGCCCGCACAGGAGATCCAGGCGGTGAGGCCCTGGTCGCCGCGCGTGGGCACGATGTCGAGCGCGACGCCGTCCGGACGCCACGTCTCCTCTCGCAGCCGCGCTGGGGGCCAGACCGGCTCCGAGCGCCACTCGCCGTTCATCAGCGCGAGGTCGGGGGCAGGCCGGGTCGAGCGCCGTACGAAGACGGCGATGCCAGGCTCCCCGTCGATGCCGTTTCGGTCGTCGCGTAGCCAGCGGCCGAACCAGCGGATCAGCTCGGGCACGAGGTCGATGTGCGGGCCCGGCAGCGACGTCGCCTGCGACATGTGGCTCCAGGGGCCGATCAGCAGCCGCTTGGGGCAGGTCAGCCGCTCGAAGGCGCGAAACGTGTTGTTGCGGTAGCCGTCGGCCCAGCCGGCCACGATCATCGTCGGGCAGGCGATGCGCTCGTACCCCGGGCGCAGAGAGCCGTGACGCCAGTACGGCCCGTCCCACTGCTCCTCGAGCCAGGTCACGATCCACGGCGGCGTCTCCTCGAGCCGCCGGCGCCACACGTCACGCCACCCATCGCCGTAGAGCGCGGGCACCGGCGGGAGCGCGTTCATCGGGATCATGTAGCTGACCCAGTCGACGACGTCGAGCGCCTTCAGCGCGCCGCCCATGTAGTGCACGTCGTCCGTATAGCGGTCGTCGGTGGCGTAGATCGGCACGATCGCGCCGAGCGCGGGCGGGCGCAACGCAGCCACCTGGATCGAGTTGAAGCCGGACCACGAGGTGCCGTACATGCCGACCCGTCCGTTCGACCACTCCTGCACCGCCAACCACGCGATCGTGACGCAGAGGTCGGAGTGCTCCTCGCTCGTGTACTCGTCGGTGGCGATCCCCTCGGAGGAGCCGGTGCCCCGCAGGTCGAGGCGGCAGACGGCGAACCCGCCTTCCTCGCACAGCCGCTCGTACTCGGAGGCGTAAGAGCAGGTGAGGTCGTCCATCCGGTAGGGCAGCGCCTCCAACACCGCCGGCACGGGCGATGACACGTCGGGCAGCCAGAGGCGGGCCGCGAGCCGCGTGCCGTCGCGTGCGGTGATCCAGGCCCGCTCCTCGCGCACGTTCGCGATCGTACGCGCGCGAGCGAGCCAGGGCTCTATCCACAGCAACACCTGTCCCGAACGGACGGGTGGTGTGGAGCAATTGGCACGAAGTCGGCCCAAAGGACAATGGCGGTGCGGGCCGTTGCCGATCTACCCTCGACGCATGGCCGCGAACGCCGTCCTGCTCCACGAGCCCGAGGCGGAGACGAGGGAGTACCTGGCCCGGCATCTCCGCGACGACGGCTTCGCGGTGGTCGGGGCGGAGTGGCGCAGCCGGGCACTCGATCTGATGGAACGGGAGGCGCCTGACCTCGTGATCGCGGCCGACGCGGAGCTGTGCCGGCAGTTGCGAGACGGCGAGCCGGGACGGCGCTGGAACCGCAACGTCCCCGTGATCGTGCTCGCCCGGCCGGGTGCGGACGCGGTGGATCGTGTGCGGGCGCTCGAGCACGGCGCCGACGACGTCGTGGAGCGGGATCTCTACATCGAGCTGGTGGCACGGGTGCGGTCGCTGCTCCGTCGTGCCACCGTCGGTCAGGCCGATCGTCTGGACGTCGGCGATCTGACTGTCGATCTCAGGGCGCGCCGGGTCGTCGTGCGCGGTAGCCCCGTCGCGCTCTCCGGCCGGGAGTTCGAGCTCGTGACCCGGCTCGCCTCCGATCCCACGCGGGTGTTCTCGAAGGCCGAGCTGCTGCGCGACCTGTGGGGCATCGGCTCCGGCGTCCGGACGCGAACGATCGATTCGCACGCGTCGAGGGCTCGCCGCAAGCTCAGCCTGGCCGAGGGCGACCGCTTTGTCGTCAACGTGTGGGGTGTGGGGTACCGGCTCGTCGACTGACCCGTGACCACGTTCGTCTCGCCGTGCACCGCCGCAGGACGTGTTGCTGGCCAGTTGGCTCGCTCGGTCGTATCGTATGACCGTCCGCACACGAGTCCGGAGGTGGGAGATGGCCGTTACCCTGCACCGCTGTCCGTTGACGATGCTGAAGAGCGAGAAGACCCATGCCTGCTGGCGTGTGGAGAAAGCGCTTCAGGATGCCGGCGTCGACTACACGCTCGCCAAGCGCTGGGGCCTGCCGAAAAGCAAGCGCACCGACATCATCGCCGCCACCGGCCAGTCGGCGATGCCTGCCATCCAGTTCGAGGACGGCTCCTGGTACCGAGAGGAGTCCGTCGACATGGCGGCGGCGATCCGCGCGGGCAAGCTGCCGGACAAGAAGGGCAGGACGGCGGCGGGCGCAGCCGGAGACTCGGTCGACGCACCCGCGCCCACCTAGATGAGTAGTTCCACGGGTTCAGGCGATGTAGTCGATCAGGGTTCGTGGTGGGCGGCCGAGTCGGTGGTTGAGGTTGATGGCGGCGGCGAGTGCGAGGAAGCGGCTGCTGATACGGGTTCGGAG
>JBJXGY010000018.1:0-10319 GCA_046160185.1 Gaiella sp.
GCGCAGGCGGTGGTGATCCTTGCGCTTTCGACCGACTTCTCGCTTCCCGTCACGGGCACCTTCATGGAGGGCCCGCCGGGAAGCGGGCTGCCGGAGCAGGTTCCGCTCGTCGACCTCCCTCTCGGGCCGCTCGTCGGCGCATTCCTGCTGCTCGCAGCGCTCGACCACGCACTCGTCGCGCTCCCGCCGTGCCGCAAGCGCTATGAGCGAGGTCTCGTAGGGGGTGTCAATCCGTTCCGCTGGCTCGAGTACTCCCTGTCGGCGTCGCTGATGGTCGTCCTGATCGCGATGCTCACCGGCATCGCCGACTACGTCGCGTTGATCGCCCTCTTCGCGGTGAACGCGGCGATGATCTTCTTCGGCTGGCTGATGGAGGTGCTCAACCCGCCGCACCGCGCACAGACGCGCTGGCTTCCCTTCCTCCTCGGCTGCGTCGTCGGCGCCGTGGCGTGGATCGCGATCGCGGTGCAGATCGCCATCTCGATCGAGCGCGGACAAGCACCGCCGACGTTCGTCTACGCCATCTTCGTCTCGCTTTTCGTTCTCTTCAACAGCTTCGCGGTGAACCAGGCGCTGCAGTACAAGCGGGTCGGGCGCTGGCGCGACTACCGCTACGGCGAGCGCTGGTATCTCTGGCTGAGCCTCGTCGCGAAGAGCCTGCTCGCATGGCAGGTCTTCGCGAACGTGCTCGTGCTCTGAGACTGTTTGCCTCCCGCACTCGACCGACATCGATCACAGGAGCGCACATGACACGAAGAGCCCGTCACGCCCTCGCAGGACACGCCTCTGCTGTCGCGCTGGTGCTGCTGGCGACGCTTGCCCTCGCCCTGGCAACGGGCGCGCGAGCAGCCGAGCCCAGGATTGCGTTGACCATCAGCTTTTGGGAGAACGGCTCCGAGCCGGAGACGAAGATCACCTGGACACTTCGCTGCGATCCACCTGCCGGGACATGGCCTCGGCGGAGCGCTGCCTGCGCGAACCTCGAACGGGCCGACGCCCGGCGGGCATTCCGTCCCGTGCCCAGAGGGGTCGCCTGCACCGAGATCTTCGGTGGCCCACAGGTCGCTCTCGTCACCGGGCGCATGAACGGGCGCCGGGTCTGGGCGCGCTTCAGCCGCGAGAACGGCTGCCAGATCGCTCGCTGGGACCGCCTCGTCAAGCTCCGGCTGTTGCCCGGCTAGGTCGGGCAGCGCGCTCGTCCGGCGAGGCGACCGCACTCCCGCCGCGCGGCGATTGGCCGTAACGGGTGCCGTACGGTGCGTGGCGTGGGGCTGCGACGGTATCGGGAACGGGTGCAGCTGTCAGTGCCTCGGCGGACGGGTGTATGGCCGGTCGACGAGGCTGTCGGCGCCCGCGTTCGCGGTCTTGATCCCCGTCCCCTCTGTTCCGAGAGGACGTTGAAGTGACGACGTTCGTCCTGGTTCACGGCGGGTTCGGGAGTCCTGCCGAGCTGGCGCCGGTGATTCCGGAGCTCGAGGCGCTCGGTCACCGCGCGATCGCCGTCGACCTGCCATGCACGGACCCGGCCGCCATGCTGGGGGACTACGCCCGCACGGTGGTCGAGGCGATGGCCGGGATCGAGGGGACGGTCGTGGTCGTCGGCCACCCGGCGGCGGACTCGCTCGTGCCGCCGACGACACAGCGCGGGATGCCGGCGCGCCTGGGTGTCGAGCCCGTCGAGGTTGCCTCAGACCATGCGGTCTTCACGCTCCGCCCACGCGAGCTCGCCCCGCTGCTTATGGGGTAGGTCGATCAACGCGTCGGAACCGGGGCCGAGCGAGCAAGAGGCGTGGGCTTGCCGTCAGGTTGAAGAGATTGGCGGCTAGGATCTCGTGGGTCGGCCCCGGGGAAGGGCCGTCGGACCACACGCAAAAGGGGGAGGGGAAGATGCGGTTGAGACGTGTCCTGACCGGGGTGGCCGCGCTTGTCACCGCGACCGCCGTCGCCACAGGTGTGGCGGTCGCCGCCGGCGGCCCGACGAATGTCGGATCATTCAGCTGGACCCAGGTGCGGCAGACGACGCCGGACCCGAAGACCTGGGCACCGCGCGCGGGCCTGCAGGCGGTGGAGTTGCGCGACCGCCTCCTCGTGATGGGTGGCCGGGGCCCGTTCAGCGAGACCGAGACCGTGCTCTACGGCGACGTGTGGAAGAGCGTCGATGAGGGCGGCACGTGGTCGCGGACGGCAGCGAGCGCGTGGCCGGAACGCGCCTATTTCGGGGCGATCACGCACCTGGGGCGGATCTTCGTGATCGGCGGCCAGAACTTCGAGTCCAAGCCGAACCCCAGCTTTCCGGAGGGGTGCCAGTTCCTCCCACCCGGCGTGCCGTGCCCACCGACCGTGCCGGACTCCACGTTCTTCAACGACGTGTGGAGCAGCTGGGACGGCGAGACGTGGAGAGCCGTGACAACCGATGCGCCCTGGGCCGGCCGAGCCGGGCTCTCCGCTGTCGTCCACCGCGGCGCGATCTATGTCCTTGGCGGCAGCCAGGGTGACGACGTCGCCACCGGCGGCCAGGGCCGCGAGCTCTTCAACGACGTCTGGCGCTCGTACGACGGGAGGCACTGGACGCGCATGACCGAGTCCGCCGAGTGGTCGAAGCGCGCAGGCGCCGCCGTGGTCTCGAAGGATGGGTACCTCTACGTGCTGGGCGGCGAGCGTGGGTTCAGCTGCGGGTTCGACCCGGCGAGCCCCTGCCAGCCGGCGACGGCAACCCTCTACTTCAACGACGTCTGGCGCTCGCGCGACGGTGTGTCGTGGACGCTGGTGACGCCTTCGGCGGGCTGGTCGCCACGGCCGGGGCACCAGTGCGTCGTCGTGTACGACCAGATCGTCTGCTTCGGCGGCTACGGCGAGGTTCCGGGAGCGCCGCCGGTCCCGGCGAACCCGATCGACGTGTGGACGAGCCGTGACGGCGGGACGTGGAGGGCGCTCGGGTCGCCTGCGGCACCGCCCTGGAACGCGACGTCCCCGGCAGGCGGGAGGTACGACTTCGACGCGCTCGTTGTCCGCAGCGGCCATTTCGGGCTGCGCCTGTCGATCATGACGTTCGGCGGCGACAGGGAGCGGTTCGGGCTCCCCGCGGACGTGAACGCACGTCTCGTCGAGAACGACGTCTGGCGGCTCGGCCGCTGAGCCTTCAGCGCGGCCCGGCCGGCGTCGACCGGCCGGGCCTGACGTGCCTCCGAAGCTCGGGACGAGATCTCCACGTGGAGCAGGAAAGCCGCCTGCCGACGCCCCTTCCGGAGTCGACGTCCCAGGGCCCATACGGGACTCGACCCACTGCGAATCAAGGGTTCCGGGCACGAACCCGGCACGCCGCCATCCTCACGAGGACGAGAATGGCGTGGTTGCAACGGGAGCGACGGGACTCGAACCCGCGACCTCCGGCGTGACAGGCCGAGTCAGGCGCGGCGACGGCCGGCGACGAGCGTCTCTGATCCGGCCTCCTTTGCAGGCCTTTTCTGCGTATCAGCGACCTCTGCTCCGCGTGGTTGAGCCAATCGTCCAATCGACGTTTGGGCCACGAGTGGGCAACGGGAGTTTGTCTTCATGGACAACGCCGCGCCGACGCGAGGGACGTCACCAGCGCTGCCTGCTGCAGAGTTCACTCGCTGGCGGCGTGCGCGAGCGCCGAGGGCGTCTTGGCAGCAGACGATCGCCGAGGCCCAGTGGACGAGCTCTTCATTCTCGAGAGCGTCCAACGAACAGGGCAGGGTCGATGCGGCGCGTGAGGTTGCTCTCGAGGATGTGCTCGCCCCCTGCCTGCTCCGCACTTCGCGCCGTTTGGGTTGAGCAGACTGCGGGGCTTGACGTCTTGACCGTGGCTTCTCGTCAAAAAGATGCCGTAAAGCTATGTTGTCAACTGAGATAGCCGCCCGAGGAACTACTGGAGATGGCGGCAGTTGACCCAGAGGAGTTCGCGGCGAGCCGGTGCACGACGAAGGCTGCGAAGAGCACTAGACCTGGCTCGATCGCCTCGGGTTCCGTGAGGGTGATCTTGACCGGCCGCCGGCCCCAGCCCTTGCCGTCGAGGAGGACGAGCTCCCGATTGTCCTCGCTGAGGGCGTAGCGCTCGCGCAGCGGGCTGACCGGGCGCAGCGTCAGCTCGTGATCGCCCCAGCGGAGCCTGCCGCCGCGCCGGATGTCTCGCGGCACGAGCTCACCCACCACCGCGCCCGCGGCGTCGGTGGCCTCGATCTCCCGCTGCCAGAACCCGCGGCGGTTGATCCGCCAGCTGCTTCCGGCAGCTACCGCGGTCGCTCTGTTGGAGAACAGTCCTTCCAGGCGCACCGTGCCGATCCCTTCGAGGGAGTAGAGGCGGCGGTCGCCGGACGTGCGTGTGAGTTCGTGCTCGGTCACGGGGTCTCCTTTGGCCAGATTGTGTGGGCGGTACGTCGAAGGTAGAACGCAGTGGTCGCAAGCAACGCGGCAGCCGCCTGTCCACGAGGCACGGACGAGCCGCTCGAGCTTCTCCATGGCCGCGTCGTTCGGAGCGGTCGCCACCGGGCGCGCTTCGACCGCGCCGGCTGCTCCCCCCGCCACGACGGCGGCGAGGAGCAGCGGCAGGAGCCAACGTCACGCAGCGGGCTCACGTGATCTCCTTTCGCGTGACGAGCTGGGTGCCGGCCGCGGCGCTGGCCAGCGCGTAGCCGGTGAGGACCAGTGCTGCGCCCCAGAAGGGAAGCAGCCCACCCTCGGCCGTCCAGGTTCCGCCGAGGGCGCTCGAGGCTCCGGCGGGGAGCCAGCGGCCGACCTCTGGGAGGAAGCCGATGAGCAATCCCTCGACGATCATCGTCCAGACGACCACGACCGTGATCGCAAGGGTCTGGTTCGGCATCACGGCGCCCAGGCCGATGCCGAACGCCGTCCCGAGCCCGGTGGCGAGCAGCCCGCCCAGGATCGGCGCTCCGACGGCGGCGCTCAGGAGATCGACGTCGATGTCCCGCGCCGCCAGCCAGGGAAGCGCGACCGCGAGCGTGAGCAACGAGGAGACGGCGGTGGTCAGGACGCCGACGCTGCCGCCCGCGGCAAGCTTCGCCGCAATCACCCGCCGCCGATCGGGAGTGATCAAAAACGTCGTCGTGACGGTGTTGTGACGGAACTCGCCGGCCATCATCGTGATGCCGACGAGCAGAAGGAACAGGTAGGTGGACGACGCAGCGGAGAACACCGCGCTGATGCCCTCGCTGCTCTCGAGCACCAGGCCGTCGTTCGAGACCGTCATCGTCAGCGCGATGGAAACCGGGACGAACGCCAGCGCGAAGGCGATGTACGCCCAGAAGGCGCGGGTCGTGCGGAGCTTCAGCAGCTCCGCGTGGATCAGGTTCTTCATCGGGATGCTCCTTCGGAAGTCGTGAGCTCGAGGAACATCTCCTCGAGGTTGAAGTGCTCCGGCGTCATCTCGTAGATGACGGCTCCCGCGCCGGCCGCGGCGAGGCCGACGGCCTCGACGGTGCTCTCCGGCGCGACGAGCGCGTCGGCGGCCACGAGCCGGGCCGAGATGCCCTGAGCGATCAGGGTGTCGCGGAGCGCCTCGGCCTGCGGTGTTCGCACCCGCACACCCGATCGCGACTGGTTGGCCAGCTCGGCGAGCGAGGACTGGGTGACGAGTCGCCCGTTCGCGATGATCACGACGTCGTCGACGGTCTGGGCCACCTCGGCGAGCACGTGGCTCGAGATCAGCACGGTGCCGCCTCTGTCGGCGAAAGCGCGCACGAACTGCCGCAACCAGTGGACGCCCTCCGGATCGAGGCCGTTCGCAGGCTCGTCGAGGATCAACACCTCCGGTTCGCCGAGCAAGGCGCTCGCCAGGCCGAGGCGCTGACGCATTCCGAGCGAGAAGCCCTTGACCCGACGGTGCCCGACGTCGGCGAGGTCGACCTCGCGGAGCACCGCGTCGACGCGGGCGACAGGCAGCCCGGCGGCGACGGCCAGCACGCGCAGGTGGTCGCGCGCCTGGCGGCCGGAATAAAAGGCGTCCGCCTCGAGCACTGCCCCGACGCGGCGGAACGGCTCCGCCAGCTCCGCGTAGCGCTTGCCGCCGATCGTGGCGCTGCCTTGGCTTGGCCGCACCAGGCCGAGGAGCATCCGCAACGTGGTCGACTTGCCGGCGCCGTTTGGCCCGAGGAAGCCGGTGACGGCGCCTTCGCGGGCGGTGAAGCTCAGATCGTCGACTGCAGCTACCTCGCCGAAGCGCTTTGAAAGTCCTTGAATCTCGATCGCTGCCATGTGCATCCTCCAGTTGAGTTCGTTGTCCTGACTGTGCTTACGCGGTGCCTCGCTGTCGTCGGCCGCAGGAAGGTTTCCGGCTCCGTCGCGAGTCGCGTTTGTGCAGGCGCCGAACTCATCCCTTTGGCAGAGGCCGATCTGCTTTGCGGGAGAGGAAACGTCTGTGGTTCTCGGCTACCGTCGAGCCATGAGCGACCTGGCACGGCGAGTCGCGGCAACGCTGCGGCGCCACCCAACGGCGGCGGACGCGGTCATCGCCGTGGTGTTTGCCGCCGCGACACTCGTCTCCCTCTACACGACGTTCGAGCTGGGGCGGCAAGACCCGGGGTTCAGCGAGCCCGCGAAGCCGGGGATCGTCCTCGCGTTGCTGGCCGTGACGCTTCCACTCGCTCTCCGCCGCCGCTTCCCGCTCGCGATCGCCTGCGTCGTGATCATCGGTTTCGTCGTCGGCCGTCTGGTGGTCAGCCCGGGGCTCCCGGGCCTCGCGTCCTGGGAAAACTACGTGTCGGTGTGGGTCTGCTGGCTGGCGCTCTATAGCGCCGTCGCCTTCGGGCGCAGGACTCGTTGGACACTCCTGATCATCGCCGCTCTCGTCGGCACACTTTTCGCCGAGGTGGTGCGCGAGGTGTTCTTCTACCAGGGAGGGGTGTTCAAGGGGCTACCGCTGAACCAGGGCTTCTTGCTCGTGTACAACGCGGCGTTCTTCGCGGTTCCGTTGCTGCTCGGTGTAGCGGTTCGCTCGCGCAGGGACCGGGAGAGCCAGCTGGCTGCGCGGACGACCGAGTTGCAGCACGAGCGGGAGGAGAACGCACGGCGGGCGGTGCTCGAGGAGCGTGTCCGGATCGCGCGCGAGCTGCACGACGTCGTCGCACACCATGTCAGCGTCATGGGCGTGCAGGCCGGCGCGGCCCGGCGGGTGATGGGAACCAGGCCCGAGAAGGCGGAGGAGGTCTTGAGCTCGATCGAGGCGTCGAGCCGGCAGGCCGTCGTCGAGCTGCATCGCCTGCTCGGCTTCCTGCGGCGCGCGGATCAGCCGGACGAGCTGGCGCCGCAGCCGGATCTCGCACAACTCCCGGAGCTCGTCGCCCAGGCAGAGCAGGGTGGAATGGCCGTCGAGCTCCTGGTCGAGGGAGAGCCACGACCGCTGCCGCGCACGCTCGAGGTCTCCGCCTACCGCGTGATCCAGGAAGCGCTGACCAATGCCCTCAAGCACTCGGGAGGGACGGCCGCGACGGTACGGGTTGGCTACGGGCCGACGGTGCTCGAGATCGAGGTGCGCGACGACGGCAACGGCGGGGGCGAGCAGCCGCTGAGCAAGGTCGGCGGCCACGGCCTGATGGGCATGCGGGAGCGGGTCGGCCTCCATGGCGGTCACCTGCGTGTGGGCCTCGCTCCGCAGGGAGGTTTTGCCGTGCACGCAACCTTTCCGTTGAACGGGCAGGCGGCATGACGATCAGCGTCGTACTCGCGGACGACCAGGCACTGGTGCGAGCCGGGTTTCGCTTGATCCTCGAGGGCGAGGAAGATCTCGCCGTCGTCGGCGAGGCGAGCGACGGCGAGGAGGCAATCTTCACGGTGGGGCGTCTGCAACCCGACGTCGTGCTCATGGACGTCCAGATGCCGAGGCTCGACGGTCTCGAGGCGACGCGTCGCCTCGCGCACGATGCTGCAGTCCGCAGCCGAGTCCTGATCCTGACGACGTTCGAGCAGGACGACTACGTCTTCGAGGCGCTACGTGCCGGCGCGAGTGGGTTCCTGCTCAAGAACACTCCGCCCGAGGATCTGGTCCAGGCGGTGCGCATCGTCGCGGCAGGCGACGCGCTGCTCGCGCCGTCGGTCACCCGACGGGTGATCGCGGAGTACGCCCAGCGGTCGGCTCCGGTCAAGCACGACGCCGCAGTGGAGCTTCTCACCGAGCGCGAGCTCGAGGTGCTCAAGCTCCTCGCCACCGGCAAGAGCAACGCTGAGCTCGCCAAGCACCTCTTCCTCGGTGAGGGAACGATCAAGACCCACGTTTCCCATGTGCTCTCGAAGCTGGGATTGCGTGACCGGGTGCAAGCGGTGGTCTTCGCCTACGAGAGCGGTCTCGCAAAGCCCGGTCAGGGTCCCTGAGAGCTAGACCGGCCTCTCTGTCGTTCGACGGACGCCTGCCGACGAAAGATCTGCGCCGAGAGGGAGAGCGAACCGGCCCTGCGGGCGATGACGTGGGCGCCGCCCGTTCGCAGACTTGACTCCGACAACGTCAACCGATCTCAGGAGTTGTGATGACCGACCGAATCAAGACCTTCCCCGCGCTCAAAACGCTGTCGGCGCTGCTTGCCGTGGCAGCGCTTGTCGTGCTTCTGGGAGTGGTGGTGCCCGCGCAGGCTGCCTCCTCGACCGACGACCGCTTCGTCGCCACGGAGCTGCCCGACTCCCCCGCCGGACGCCAGCTGCAGTGGTTCATCGACGCATCGGCGCGGCTACCGCTGAGCGAAGCCGAGCTGCGAACACACTTCGCAAAGGAGTTCCTAGCGATGCCGGGCTTTTCGCCGGCCGAGACCAACAAGGGCCTCGCCCTGCTGTTCGGCGCGAACGGCATGCAGCTGCGCGGCCTTGTCGCGGTGGAACCGAAGGCGCTGGTAGCCGTGGTGGCCGGTCTTCGAGGTCAAGAGTTCGTCGTGACTCTGGTCGTCGACCGCACCGGGCTGGTCGGGTTCCTAAGGATCACGGCTGCTGCAGCCGCTCCGGCGGTCGCGCTGCCCGCACCCAGTGGGCGCGAGGTTGTCGGTACGGACGTCGTCCAACTCGTCGACCGCGCCCGCGGCGGCCGGCGTCTGATGCTGACCCGCTGGTATCCCGCCGTCCCGAGCGCGCGGAACCGGCCGGCGGCCGCGTACGCGAGTCCGCGCCTGACGGCGGTGCTCGGAATCCCTCGGGTGCGCGTCCACGCCCACAGTGGCGCCCGCGCGCTCCCAGGCCGGCTGCCTGTTGTGCTCTTCTCGCCGGGCGGCGACACGCCGCGCGTCCTCTACCAGGCGCTCGCCGAGGACCTCGCGAGTCACGGCTACCTCGTGATCGCTGTCGATCACACCGGTGAAGCACCGGTCGAGTTCCCAGGTGGCCGCATCGGGCTGCCGACCTGGTGGACGAATCCGCCCAAGGCCGCCACACTCGAGGCGAGCCTGGGAAAGTCACAGGCAACGCGCGTGTTGGACCTGCAGCTGATCCTACGCAGCCTAAGCATGCCGTCGAACGGGCCTCGGCCTGACCTCAGGAGAATCGCCTCGATGGGCCACTCGCTCGGCGGATCGACGTCGGCGGCGCTCATGCGCGTCGAGCCGAGGATCCTGGCGGGTATCGATCTCGACGGATCGATTTTTGGCACTGCTGCAAAGCGTGGTGTCCCGCGCGCATTTCTGGTGGTTCTCGGCGGACGCGGACTCGACCCAAGCACTCGAAGCTTGCTCGAACACTCGACCGGCCCGCGGATCGGGCTCAACATCGCGGGACTCCAGCACATGTCGTTCTCCGACTTGCCGGTACTGGCTCCGAGCTCCTTGAACGTCGGCAAGTGGCGGGCGTCGGCGCAGGACATCGTCATCCAGCGCGTCTACGTGCGCGCCTTCCTCGATCGCTACGTGCTCGGGCTCCCGTCACCGTTGCTGGATGGACCGTCGCCGCGCTACCCGCGGGTGACCTTTAACTACCGAGGGCTCTGACAGACGGCATTCCTCGTAGGCGTGATCTGGGCGACGGCCAGACACTGGCTCGTCGTCGTCGCCCAGATCGCCGGACGCAGGGTTGTCCGGGCGTGACCTGTTTTCTGCGCGACGCCGCAATCAGCCTGATCTCGGAAAATGTCTTATTTGCAGGGCTCTTCTGCGGAATGTGCGCGTCTGGTTTGGGCCACGGTGGCCCAAACACTCGGCCTGAGACGCCTCTCCAGGCAACGTCAACTGCCCATTTGCAGGGGTATTGCGAGCGGGAGCGACGGGACTCGAACCCGCGACCTCCGGCGTGACAGGCCGGCGTTCTAACCAACTGAACTACGCCCCCCAGGAGCCGATCGATTGTACCCGGCGCGCGAAGCGCGCTGCGTGCAGGAC
>JBJXGY010000019.1:0-3407 GCA_046160185.1 Gaiella sp.
GCGCAGGCGGGAGAGCTCGAGCGGGCGGAGGCGCTCTTCGACCAGCTGGTGTCGTTCGCCAACGACCTCGGGCTGATCGCCGAGGAGATCGACACGGTGAACGGCGAGCTGCTCGGCAACTTCCCGCAGGCGTTCAGCCACATCGGGCTGATCACCGCTGCCTCGGAGATCGATCAGGCCCGCGCCCGCGCCGCAGAGGTCGCGCGATGACGGCAGCCGAGGGACGCGCGCTCCGCCGCGACCTGTTGCGAGCGCTGCTCGACGAGCGTGGGCTCGATGCGATCGTGCTCCGGCTGGCCGCCAACTTCGCGTGGTACACCGGCGGCGCGGACCGTCGCGTCGACCGAGCTTCGCCGCTCGGCGTCGCCGACATCGTGATCACCCGCGACGCGGAGCTTGTGCTGACCAGCTCGATCGAGGCGCCGCGGATGCGAGCCGAGCAGACCCCCGACCTCGAGGTCGCCGAGTACACGTGGTACGAAGGGCCGGAAGCGGTCCTGGGCGAACTGACGGGGTGTCGCAGGATCGGCTCCGACGTCGAGCTGAAGCTCGCGGCGCCGATCGGCGATGCTGTCGCTGCGCTTCGGCGCCGCCTCGATCCGGACGCGGTCGAGCGGCTCCGCCTCGTCGGCCGGGATGCGGTCGAGGCGGTCGAGCAGGCGGCGGGCAGCGTCGTCTCGGGCATGCCCGAGACCGATGCGGCTGCGCTGCTGGCGGCGTCGTGCCGGGAGCGAGACCTCTGGGCTCCCGTGCTGCTCGTCGCGACCGACGAACGGATCAGAGCCCACCGGCACCCGATCCCGGGGCCTTCGGCGATCGAGCGCCGGGCGATGCTCGTGGTCTCCGCCGAACGGGGAGGGCTGTACGCGAACGTGACGAGGATGGTGCACCTCGACGATCCCGACCCCGAGATCGAGCGACGGCAGGCGATCTGCGACGAGATCCTCGTTCGCATGCGCGAGGACGTCACGACGCCGGGTCGCACGCTGTCGGAGGCGTTCGCGGACTGCGCTCGCCTGTACGCCGAAGCGGGCTTCCCGGGCGAGGAGCGACGCCACCATCAGGGCGGGCTCACCGGCTACGCGTCTCGCGAGCTGATCGCGACACCGCGCACTGACGTTCGCATCGAACCCGGCAACGCCTTCGCCTGGAACCCCTCGATCACGGGAGCGAAGGCCGAGGAGACGTTCGTGCTCCTCGACACCGGGCCCGAGATCGTCACACCGGTGGCGGTTCGCGCAGCGCGTGAACTCTAAGACGGTCGCGTCTTCCTGAGACGAAGGGCGGCGAACGTTTCGTCCGGCAATCCGATCGACGTGCCGGGGACTTTTGGTGAATCGTGCTGCACAACGACTTGCGAAGTGCCGATGGATACGCTATGATCCGGTACGGCAATCGCCACGAAACCATCATGACATTCTTTACCCTCCATCCGTTCCTTCCCGAAGCGATGACAGTCGCGTCGGGTCTGCCGTGCTGGTATTGCGCCGATGCGAACCGCCAGTCCGGCTCAGGGCACGTCCTCTCTGAGGGGCGCGCAGGCTAGTTTTCTTGCGCATCTGTTCAGTCTGAGGGCGACCCACCGAGGTCGCCTTCGTCGTTCAGAAGGCAACGTACTGTCAGTCAACCGTGTTGAGGTGATGCTCAGCTTGAAGAAGATCTAGCTCGAATCGAGGCCCCGCCTGAGAGAGAAAGGCCCCTCTGCGTAGCCCTTGGTACATTCGCTGGAATACGCGTTTGCGTTAGCCTGCCGAATTTCCGGGACGTACGAGGTGTCGGGCTCCAAAGCTCCTCCACGATGACGACGATGTATGCCGGATGCGCACCCGGTCGTCGACGATCCAGGGTCGAAGGGTAGGCGAGTGGCATAAAAAACAACGCCGGGGTATGTGGGCCGGCGTGACAGAGGACACGACGGAGCGGACACGCAACCGTACTCGGCGCACGCTGCTGCGTCGATCTCCCGCAGGCGGGAGATGGACGGAGGGCAGGTCGAGAACGAGCCGCACGGGCTAGGCCCCGACGCTCCGGGGTCGTCTAACGGGCAGGACACCACGCTCTGAACGTGGCGATCGAGGTTCGAATCCTTGCCCCGGAACTTTCGTCACGGTTCGACTCCGGCTCTGCCGACACGTGGCCGTAGCTCAGCCTGGTAGAGCGCCCGTCTGAAACGCGGGGCGTCGCAGGTTCGAACCCTGCCGGTCACGCTCATCCCGTCCAGGTGGGACGCCCGCCGGGGCGATTTGGAAGGACTGCCATCGGCGTGGTATCACGTCCCGAAAACGGGTCGGCCCCTGCGGGCCCTGGGGGTTCGACTCCCTCTCCTTCCGCTCGAAAGACAGCGTCGGGTGTCAAGCCGGCCCGACGCTATAGGCCCCCGTGGTCGAAGGGCGATGACGCCGGGCTCTCAACCCGGAGGCTGCGGGTTCGAGTCCCGCCGGGGGTATGGACGACTGGCCGTAGGGGAGCCGGCACCCCGCCGGTTTCGGGCGAGAGCAACGGTGTCGGTGTCAGGCTGAAGCCAGGCACCGACCCGGCTCATACTTTCGACTCCTGCCGGCCGGATGTTGTATGCGACGCGCGGTGGAGGAGTGGCTTTCCTCGCGAGCCTCATGAGCTCGAGACGTGGGTTCGAATCCCACCCGCGCTATCCCTCCGCTGTTCGAGGGCGCAGCTCAGCTGGCAGAGCACCCGGCTGTCGATCGGGAGAGCGCCGGTTCGAATCCGGTCGTCCTCGCTTCATGGTGGCCGTGGTGTAACGGCAAGCATCCGAGGTTGTGATCCTCGCAGGTACCGGTTCGAATCCGGTCGGCCGCCCTCTCTCCCGCGGACGCTGAGCATCGGCGAGCTCACCGCGGAGCCCCGCTTCAGCGGGGCTTGTTCGCCCCGGGAGCTGAGCTGAGCCGGAGGACACGCGGCGACACAGAGGGGATGAAGCTCTGCTGGTGGAGCACCTCGCTTGCACCGAGGAGGATCGGGTTCGACTCCCGCCGTCTCCATCGTGCCCCGACGCGCCTCCGTGGTGTCAACGGCAAGCACACGCCCTTCGTACGGTCGGGGTGCGGGTTCGATTCCTGCCGGAGGCTTTGCTGTTGCGCACGCCCGTAGCTCAGAGGACAGAGCGCTGCTCTGCGACGGCAGAGGCCGCTGGTTCGACTCCAGCCGGGCGTTTTCGCTCGTCAGCTTCACAAGCCTGTGGTGTAACGGCAGCACGGCGAGCTCCAACCTCGTCGGTCCGGGTTCGAATCCTGGCGGGCTTGCTCCAGAGGCTGCACTACCAACCAACAAGGGAAGGAGGACGGGATGCACCGTCATCTGCACGTCGTGCGGGCAGCGCCGCAGCCGGTGCGGCCGCCTCGTCCGGCGAAGATCGTGTCGCTCGATGCACGCCGCGCGGCGCGCATCGC
>JBJXGY010000020.1:0-7035 GCA_046160185.1 Gaiella sp.
CGAAGCCGGAGCAGGCGGGGCCGCACCTCGAAGCGGACCGGCGTCGTCCCGGGTTGCTCCCCGTCGAGCTGGAGGGGCAGTGGTTGCGTCGCGTCCACGGTGACCGCGGCTCCACGTAGCGCTTCCAGCTTCGGGTGGGGGAGGTGGGTACCGCGGTACAGCTTCGGCAGGTTGACCGCAAGATCGCGCTTGGTGATGTCTCCCAGCGTGAGCACGTCGAGCAGGCCGTCGTCGGGCTCGGCGTCGGGACACATCTTCATGCCGCCACCGAGGTAGCGCGCGTTCGCCACCACCACCTCGAGCATGCGTCCCTGGCGATGCTCCCCGTCGACGGTCACGTGCACGTCGGTCGCCTGCCAGCGGCTGAAGACAGCCAGTGTCGCCCACAGGTACGAGGCCTTTCCGCCGAGCGCCTTGGTCGTGTCGTTCGCCCGTTGCGCGACGGCGCCACCGATTCCCACCGAGGCAACGTTGGCGAAGGCGCTCGTCGTCTCCACCCCCGCCCACGAGCGGAACACGGCGACGCCGACGTCGATCTCGCGGATCGTACCCTCCAGTGCGACCCGGGCGGCCGCCTCGATGTTGCGGGGGATGCCGAAGGTACGCACGAAGTCCCACCCTGTCCCGCGCGGGACGACCGCGACCTCCGGCCGTCGTTCGACGTCGAGCAGCCCGTTTGCGACCTCGTTCACCGATCCGTCACCGCCGATGACGACGAGCCGCCCGGCACCGCCCAGCGCCGCGTTCCGTGCAAGCTCCGCCAGGTGGCCCGGACGCTCGCTGAAGAGCGCATCGCCCACCAGCCCCGCGGCTGCGGCACGGCGCGCCAGCTCGGGCCAGCGCCGGCCGGTGGAACCGTTGGCCGAGGCGGGGTTGACGAGGAAGACGGTGGGCGTGCCGACGTTGATGGCCGAAGCCTACGATGCCTGCCCGTCTGAAGGCAACGTCGCTGACGAGTTGCTGAACCAGGCCGGCGGCACGCCGATAGGCCGACCCCCGGCGCCTCCTGTCAGGCGGTGATCGTGTGCAGCGCGAGCTCGGTCATCTGGCCCACGGCGGCGCGCATCTCCTCGTCGCTGATGCGAAGGAACTCGCCGTCGACCACGATGTCGCTGACGAGCAGCATGCAGCCGGCCTGGAACTTGCGGAGCGCTCCGAGCGTGAACAGGACCGCCGCCTCCATCTCCACCCCGAGCAGCCCACGGGCCGACCAGCGCTCGGCCAGCCCTGTATCCGGCTGGTAGAAGATGTCGCTCGAGACGATCGGGCCGACGCGGACCGGCTTGCCGAGACGCTCGGCCTGGCGCACCGCCTCTTGCACGAGCCCGAAATCCGCAGTGGGGGCATGTGGCTCGCCGCCGACGTAGTGCGACGCGGTCGAGTCAGCCGGTGCCGCCGACAGCGCCACGATCAGCTCGCCCATCGTCATCCCGGGCTGCAGGCCGCCGCAGGTGCCGATCCGCAAGATCTTCCTGGCCCCGAGCTGCACCAGCTCCTCGATCGCGATTGCGGCCGACGGGCAGCCCATACCGCTCCCCTGCACCGACACCGGCTTGCCCGCGAACGTGCCGGTGTAGCCGAGCATGCCTCGTTCGTGGTTGACCTGCACGGGGTTGTCGAAGAAGGTCTCGGCGATGTACTTGGCTCGCAGTGGGTCGCCGGGGAGAAGGCAGGCGTCGGCGTAGTCCCCGGGTTTGGCTCGAAGGTGGATTGGCATGGCACGCAGCGTATCGGCGGCACGGCTTCTTCAGCGAATCCATCCCGGCGGCACGGGTACCCTGCGGCCGATGTCCGGGAAGCTCGTCGAGCCGTCCACGGCCCAGATCACCCGTTTCTGCTCGCTCGCGCCGGTCGAGCGTGTGTTCCTCGAAGACGTGGCTCGCCGCGGGCACGGCCGGTTTGCCGGCATCCAGCAGCGAGGTGGGGAGCTGAGCGCCCTCTGCCACCTCGGCACGAACATCGTCCCTTCCGGCGAGGGGTGCGGTGCGCTCGCCGGCGTCGCCGCCCGCTCCGGCGGACGCATGCTGATCGGCGAGGAAGGAGCGGTGACGGCGCTCTGGGAGGCCGGTCGCCAGCGCTTTCCCGAGCCGCGCGACGACCGTCCCGGCCAGCCCGTGTACGAGCTGACCACGCCTCCCGCTGGAGGGGGCACCGCGCTTCGCGCCGCGACGCTCGGCGACCTCGAGCTGCTCGTCCCCGCCTGCGCCGCCTCGCACGAGCAGGAGCTCGGCGTCGATCCGCTGACCCGAGACGCAAACGGCTTTCGCTGGCGCACGCGCGTCCAGATCGAGGAGGGCCGCTCGTGGCTCTGGGTCGAGGACGACGTGATCCTGTTCAAGGCGGAAGCGTCCGCGTGGACGCCGGGTGCGGTGCAGCTCTCCCAGGTGTGGGTCGACCCGCAGGTGCGCCGCCAGGGCTTCGGGCGGCGCGGGCTCGCCGACCTGATCGGGCTCCTGCTCGCGCAGACGCCCCGAGTCTGCCTCTTCGTGCGCGCCGACAACGCCCCCGCGATCGCGCTGTACAAGGCGATCGGCATGCGCCACATCCTTCACTACCGCTCACTGCTGTTCTGAGCCTGGATCCACCGATATGCGTGATCGCGGGGCGTTCGGCTGGGCCCTCAGGACGCGGCGCAGCGGTGACGGGCGGGCCGAGGCCCGTCCGGTGCCGCTGTGACGTGGAGCGCACCGGCCGGGTGCAGGCCCCGCAAGGGGCCGAAGCCCGGACGGGAAGCGGCCTGGCGAGCCCAGACGGACGCAACCGCCCGCGCAGATCGGTGGATCCAGGCTCAGTCCGATCCGCACTCCGTCAGACCCGCCTGCTTCGCGAGGTCGTTGGCCTTCTTGTCGAGTGCCTCGCCACCGTCGATGATCGAGGTGATCTTCGCCTCGTCCTCGGCCTCGGCGGCTGCGATCAGCTCGTCGAACAGCGCCAGTTGCTCGTCGAGTGTCGCGTAGGCCTCATCGACCACCGACTCGATCTCCTCAGGGGCCGCGAGCTCACGGAGCTTCTCGAGCTGCTCCGACGCGATCGCCTTGCCGTCCTTCATGACCTCCCCGAACTCGTCCAGGCTGTTCGGAGCGCCTATCGCGTCGAGCCTGTCGCCGTACTCCTTGCAGATGGCATCGGCCTGCGATCGGTACTCCTCCAGCGAGAGCCGCTCGCCGCCGCCACCCCCACCACCGCACCCTGCTACCGCGAGCGCCACGCCACTCATCGCGACCATCACGACCTTCTTCACGTCAGCTCCGATCGTCTGTTGGTTGTCCGCGAGGGTATCGGCGCTGCTGGACGAGATCGAAACCGAGCAGGCAGACCGGTGCCAACGGCGAACCCTCCGGCATGGACGACCGGATGCTCCGTGCCGTCGTGACCGCGGCCGCGTGGCTGGCCGTCGTGCTGGTCTTCAGAGCCGCACTGGACTGGCTGTACGCGCGGTGGGAGCGCCGCAGGGGGGACGGCGACCGTATCGCGGCGGCTCGTCGCCGCACCACGTTCAGCTTCCTCAAGCGCGTCCTCGTCGTCCTCGTCGCCGCCATCGGCGCGTGGAGCGTGCTCACGATCTTCCCCCAGACGAACGAGGTCGCACGAGCGGTGCTCGCCTCGAGCGCGGTGCTGGCGGTCTTCGCAGGACTCGCGCTGAACACCCCTCTCGGCAACCTGGGCGCCGGCATCCTCGTCGCTTTCACGCAACCACTGCGGATCGGTGACCGAGTGGCCGTGGCCGATCACACCGGGTTCGTCGAGGACATCAGCCTCATCTACACCACGCTCGTCACCGACGACGACCGGCGGATCTCCGTGCCGAACACGCAGCTGACGACGCAGCCGATCGTCAATCGCACGATCAAGGATCCGCGGCGCACCGTCGTCGCACGCTTCCCTGTGCGCCTCGACGTGCCGCCCCGTGACGTCGAGAACGTGCTGCATGCTGCGACCACGGGCGTCGAAGGGGTGTCGGATCAGGCGGTGACGATGACCGAGATCGAAGCCGACCGGGCGTGGTACACGATCTCGGCCGTCGCACCCCTCGACGCGAACGTGACAGCGCTGTCGAGCGAGATGCGGATGCGAGGGCTCGAGGCGCTCCAGGCCAGCGGCTACACCTGATCTGAGATCCGACGGGTCTGACCCCGGGGTCATACCCCGTCCGACGCCAGGCCACGACGGACAGCTCGCGCACGGCACGCTCCACCAACGTCTTCCGCGGAGGCGAGGCCCTCACGTAACAGGGGAGAGGATCCTCACGGATCCTCTCCCACTACACGCAATCGCGAAGCGCCTGAGCCTCCGGCAGCGTCTCCAGCTTTTTCAAGGTGTTGTTCTCGATCTGGCGGATGCGCTCGCGGGTGACCCCGAAGGCGCGGCCCACCTCTTCCAAGGTGCGCGGCGGCTCTCCGTCGAGGCCGTAGCGAAGCACGATCACCTTGCGCTCACGGGCGGGGAGACTGGCGAGTGCGAGCTCGAGGTCGCCACGGCGCAGTGTGAGCGACGCCGTATCGAAAGGCGATTCGGCCTGCTCGTCCGGCACGAAGTCGCCGAGCGACGAGTCTTCCTCCTCACCGATCGGCTTCTCCAGAGAGATGGGGAGCTGCGCCATGCGCAGGATCTCCCGCACCTCGTGCGGCTCCATGTCGAGCTCCTCGGCGATCTCCTCCGGGCGCGCCTCGCGCCCCAGCACCTGCATCAGCTGGCGCTCCATGTGCACAACCTTGTTCAGCTTCTCCACCATGTGCACCGGAATCCGGATCGTCCGCGCCTTGTCGGCGATCGCGCGGGTCACCGCCTGCCGGATCCACCACGTGGCGTAGGTCGAGAACTTGTAGCCGCGCCGGTAGTCGAACTTCTCGACGGCGCGGATCAGGCCGAGTGACCCCTCCTGGATCAGGTCGAGGAAGGAGAGCCCGCGACCGAGATACCCCTTGGCGATGGAGACGACCAGCCGCAGGTTCGCCTCGATCATGTGCCGCTTCGCCGCTTGGTCGCCGCGCTCGATGCGCTTGGCGAGCCACACCTCCTGATCAGCGGTGAGGAGCGCGACCTTCCCGATCTCACGGAGGTAGAGCCGCAAGGAGTCGAGGGACGGCTCGACCGTGAGATCGAGCTTGGGCGCAACGACCTTCTCCTCCTCCTGCGGGACCTCCTCGTGGGGGAGGGTCTTGTGCTGCTCACCCTCGAGGACGTCGATGGACTGCTCGCCCAGGTAGGCGACGAAGTCCTCGAGCTGTTCCTTCGTCAGTTCGACGTCCTCGACACCGTTGACGATCTCGTCGACGGTGAGGAAGCCCTTCTCGTGCCCTTCCTTGACGAGCTTGTGAAGCTCGTCGACCTCCGGCAGCGCGATCTCGACAGCCAGCATTGACCCCTGGTTCTCCTTCCCTATTCGAAAAAGCGGAACCACCTCGATGCTGCGACCAGGTCCCCGTGCCCGGCCTGACACATCTTCGAAGACATGTCAGGGGCGGAATCGTAGACATGTCCCTCCCGGAAGGCAAGAGAAATTTCGAACCGGTGTCGCGGGTGAGAAAAGGTGGCGAACGACTCATGCTTCGAGCGCGCCGACGACATCGCCGCGACTCGACTCGACGGCGACGTCACCGAGTGACCCCGGGTCGTGACCAAGCTGCCGCAACACGACCGCGAGTGCCGGTCGCACCGCGCGAGTGGCCCCGTCCTCGACCTTCAGCGCGAGTCCCAGACCGTCGGGCGAGCGTGCGCACAGCAGGCCCTCCGCCCCACCCTTCGCCGCCCAGCCGGGCAGATCGCGCGCGAGCATGGCGTCGGCGCCGACGGGGCCGCGCAGCAACTCGGGGTGTGCCTGCATGGCGGCGATCACGCGTGGGCCGCCGTCGAGGTCGGCGAGGCGGCCGAACATGCCCGCGGCTTCTTCCAGTGTCAACGCGAACGTCGGGACACCGCACCCGTCGACGCCCGTGACGATCGCGCCGTGCGCACGTCCGCTCACGAACCCGATCTCCTCCACGATCTGCCGCTGCAGCGGATGGGACGGAAGCCTGTATCCCTGCCGCTCCCAGCCACGCGATGCGCACACGGCGAGCATCCCCGCGTGCTTCCCGGAGCAGTTGTGGGCGATCCGCCTCGGCTCCGGGCCGCATTCGAGATCGTCCTCGGTAGCAGCCGCGAGCTCGAGCAGGCGCCGGACGGCGGCCACCTGGTCCTTGCGGGCGAGGTGCGACGCACAGGCGATGGCCACGAGCTCGGCGGCCAGATCCGGGAACGCCCGCACGAGCGGCAGAGCCTGAAACGGCTTGGCGGAGGACCGCAGGAAGGTGACCCGGGCAGGATCCCCGAGGCGAAGGACATGTCGGCCGCTTCGGTCGACCACGATCGCGTGAACGGTGTGCTCGGCCTCGATCACCGTGCCTCGGCGGACGCGTACCCTGAGAGGCAGTGGAGTGTCAGGCAACGTTCACCGGGCTGCGGCCCGCGATAACGCTTCGCCAGGCGTTGTCCTCAGTCGCGCCAATACGTTCCAGTATTGGCGCTCCTTGCGTCCTAGCCTGGCTCGGTTCTCGCGACCCGCATCCCCAGCAACGCTACCTGACACTCCACTATTCACGGATGCGAGGGTAGCGATGCCAGAGTTGCCGGAAGTCGAAGCATGGGTGCGGGAGCTCGACCCACTCGTTCGCCGTTCGTCCATCGCCTCGGCCCGGGCGGAGCACATCGCCACGCTGAAGACGTTCGACCCTCCTCCGGCGGCGCTCGCCGGCCGGCAGCTCGCCGGAGCCGAGCGCCGCGCGAAGAACCTGCTCTTCCCCGTGGCCGGCGAGGATTTGACGCTTCGTATCCACCTGATGAGCGCCGGCCGGCTTCGCTACCACGCGCCCGGCGGCAAGCCGCCGAAGACATCGATGTTCCGGGTCACCTTCGAGGACGGCGGTCAGCTCGTGTTGACGGAGGCAGGGAAGCAGCGCCGCGCAGGTGTCTGGTTGCTGCGTCGCGCCGCGCTCGAGGAGGAGCTCGACCACCTCGGGCCTGACGCGCTCGGGCTCGCGCCCGAGCGGCTGACGG
>JBJXGY010000021.1:0-22340 GCA_046160185.1 Gaiella sp.
CTGGTCGACACCTACGCGCGCTCCGCCTCCGAGGACACCTGGCGCGGCACAGCAGTTCGGTGTCCGCGGGACCACCCTCAAGGCCTACAGGCCGAGCGCCTGAGAAGCTGGTGGTCTCCCTAAGGAGCGACCACCAGCCCTTTGTGTGCAACGGCGTCCGCGCGCTTCAGGTCACACTCGTCTCCACCCAGATCGCACCGCGGATCGCGCACGCGACATCGGCCGTCTTGTGTTCCGTGTCGCTGCACCCGACCTGCAGGAGGTGCGCGGACTTCGAGATGTAGACAACGACAAATGCCTCCTCGTCGAGCGGTGCGAGGCTGCGGCTCGGGACCCAGAGGAACGCGGGGTTGTCCAGGCCCCGAGGCTGCAGCTTCGTGATGCCGATCTGTCTGAGAGCCAGCTCGAGTGCGGCGAAGGATCGACGATCGGGCTTGAGCTTGGCGGCCTCCAGGAACTTCTTGCAGGCGGCCTTGCTGATCGGGCAGACGTACTTCTTGGCGAAGTCCGGGGCCATCTTCCGGTTGTCGAGGTATGGCCCGTAGGAGACGTAGAGACCATGCCCGAGCTTGGTTGCGCCAGGCCTGCCTCCGAAGTAACCGCAGGCGCGTGTGCTGCTGCCGGTGACGGTACGGGTGAGGATCTCGGCGATCGGTTCGCGCATCACGAGCCCGGCCTCTTTCTTCGTGAGGAGCTCCTCGCAGGAGGGGATCGTCGACTCGCGCCCCGCGCCGGCCGGCGCGACGGTCGCAACCGCGATGGTGATGACACAGGTCAGAGCGAGTAGGGTGAGTATTCGCGAACGCATCGGTTCTCCTTTTCACATGTCAGAGGGACGCCTTGCCCTTCGCCGGCAGGTAGCCGGCCTTCGCTGCCGTGACTGCGAAGCTGCCCTTCCGCCCCGCCTTCAGGGTCACCGAGACGGTGCCGCCGGCGCTGGTCGTCTTGGGCCCGCCGGGCAGCCCGGTCACCCTCGCGCCCGCGATCGGGTCGCCGGCGTCGGTGACGTGAACGGTCAGGCGTTGACCTGCCTTGGCGGCGCGAAGCGACAGCTGCGGGAAGACGTGGGTCTGGTACGAGCCGTCCTTCGCGGCGCCGTCGATCGTGACGGCGGCGAACAGGTCGAGCGGCCCCGCTGATCCCTCGCCCTCCAACCGGAAGAACTGGACGGTCTTCGGAGGCGACGGGAGCGTCTGAACCGGCTCGAAAGCGGAGACGGCCTTGTTCGTCCGCGTGACGTACGTGCGCTGTTCGTTGCCATAAAAGAGCCAGAGCCGCCCCTCGGGGCCGGCCGCGAGGCCCGCCGTCAGCACGCGAACGCCCTTCGGCACCGGGACGGCGATCTGCTTGCCACCGAAGCGGAGAAGCCACACTCTTGCCCCGTCGGGGGTGTAGGCGCTGAAGATGCCGCCGCCTGCACGAGCGGCGATCGTCGGCGCCAGCACCTTCGCTTGGGGCATGGCCTGCGGCGCGCCGAGGCTCGGCAGCACGGAGCGGAAGAAGGCCGTGCCGCTGGAGGAGTCGCGGTAGGCCACCACCGCTCCGCCGCTGGCCGTGTCGACCGCGATCACCGGAGCCTCGGCCAGCCCGGGCGGGGTGATGTCCTGTGGCTGCGTCGAAGGATCCGTCCCTGCCTGGAAGAGCAGCGCCCGCGCCGAGCGCCAGGCACTCACCAGCTGTCCGTCCTTGGAGAGCGTCGTGGCGACATCCGCGCTCGAGGAGACGGTGAGCTGAAACGTCCCGAACGCCCGCGCTCCGAGGCTCCAGCCGGCCGGCCCGACCGCCTCGTTGAGACCGGAGAACGGATCCCCGTTGGCGAGCACTTTCTGGCCGCTGATCAGGACATGGATCGAACCGTCCGGGGCCGTGACCGCCGCAGGTCGCTGGACGCTGTTCCACCCGGACACCACCGGCTGTGTCTTTCCGACCGCGCCGGCCGGGGAGATCTGCGTGTCGGAGATCGCCGTGAACGGCGCGCGTGAGGGCCCGGCCCAGAGGACGTGCAGCGCGCCGTTCTTTCCTCTCGCGAGTCCCAGGTTGGTGCCGGCTCCGCTGTGGGCGTGCGTGATCTGCGTCCAGCGGCCGGCCTGCCCCGCGCCTGCCGACCCACTGAACCACACCGTGGTCAGGAGCAGGGCAAGCACCGTGATGGCGGCCAGGCCTTGTCCTCTTGCTGTCGCTGTCATGGTGGTTGCTCCTTTCAGACCGGTTGATCGAGAAAGAGAAGGGCCAGGTGGTGGTCGGTGAGGTCGCCGTTGTCGGCGAGGAGGAAGTTCGACGTGAGGTAGCCGCGCGCGCCGGCGAGCCGGCCCCGGCCTCCCGTCACCTCGAGGACGGCCGTTCCGTGCCGGCGGTCTGGATCGGGACTGGCTCCGAGCGCGCCTCGGGCGCGGAACGTGATGGCGTCGGTCTCGCCGAAGCTGAGCTCTCCGGTCTCGACGAGCGAGCCGTCGTCCCACAGCTCGAGCTCTCGGCGGCACAGAGCGTTGGCGGTACCGAGGCCTGAGAGCTGTACGGGAACGTGTTCGGCGCCCGGCAGGGCTCGGGTCTCGACCCAGTAGCGGCCGCCGCCGAGCTTCACAGCTTCGCCCTCGAGTTGGATCGCGAACGCGATCGATCTCATGGCGCTGACCCTAGGAAGCGCTCGGGTGCGGCGGTACCGTAGGACTACGGTGTTGCGCTACGGGTCTTGCGGAGCCGCCGGCGGCCGGATCCCGTCGGCTGCCAGGACCGCGGCGAGCTGCGTGCGGTTGCCGATCCCGAGCTTGCGATAGGTGCTGTGCAGGTACGACTCGACCGTTCTCGGGCTGAGGTAGAGCCGTGCGGCGATCTCGCGGTCGCGCACCCCGCCGGCTGCGTGCGTCGCGACCCGTAGCTCCTGGGGCGTCAACTCGCTTGTCCGGCGCGCCGTCACTGTTCGAGCCGACCCTGTGGCGGCTTCGAGCTCGCGCTGGGCGCGCTCTGTCCAGCCCGTCGCGCCGATCGCCTCGAACCCGGCCAGCGCGTGCCGAACGTGTATCGCCGAGTCCGCCGAGCGGCCTGCTCTCCGCAGCGATTCGCCCCAGCCGAGCTCGGCACGAGCATGCTCGAGGTGGTGCGGCTTCTCCTCCAGCAAGCCCAGCACCGCGGTGAATGCCCTGTCGATGTCAGCCTCGGCGGCGAGCAGCGCTCTGACACGGGCGAGCTTGACCTTCGGCCGGACGATCATGCCATCCTCGATCCCGCCGGCGGCCGTCTTGATGAGGTGTTCCGCTGCTCGGCGACGACCGACCATGTGGTACGCCTCCGCCAGCTCGAGTGTTCGCAGGTGGTACCACGCGCGCGCCAAGGTGACACCGGTCGCCTGCTCCGCGCGCTCGAGTAGCGAGACTGCCTCCTCGAATCTGCCGCAGGCGACGCAGGCAGTTCCCAGCGACGAGTCGCGATACAGCTGGTTGAGGTCGGGCCTGACCGGGCGGAAGTGCTCTTCCTTCGCCAGGAGGGCGTTCCGGGCCGCGTCGACATCCCCACGACCCATCTCTGCCTCCGCGAGGACGCCGTAGGCCTCGGCGATCCGCCACGGCTCCTCGATCTGTTCGGCGAGCTGAACAGCTTCGCTCGCCCACGTGTGTGCGGCGTCGACCCGGCCGGTCGCCTGCTCGATCGCCGCGCGAGCGTAAAGACCGACGCAGAGGCTCCAAACGTCGCCGGCGGCGCGTGCCTCGGCAAGCGATCTGTCGCTGAGCCGGCGCGCGTGGTCGTCGTGCTCGTGGAGCATGAGGCAGTACGCGATCCACGGCGGTTCCTCCGCTCCGATCCGCAACTCGGAGTCCTCGAGTAACTCAGCCGCGCGAAGGACGAGGGAGGAATCGAGCGACGTCGGTGGCAGGCCTGCGCTCGTGCGGGCCGTCAGCAGCGCGTTCACCGCCTCCAGCTCCGGTCGGTCACCGTCCGACCCGGCGAGCGTCCGCGCGCGCTCGGCGAGTGCGATTGCCTGCGGGATGTCGGGCTTCACGTCGAGCGCAAGCGCGGATTCGGCGATCATCTGGGCGGCGAGCTTCGGATGCGTCTGCTCCGCCCGGGTCGCTTCCGCGAGCAGGAGCTCGCACGGGAGGTCGATCTCACCCTGTCGGATGAGCATGCTCCCGTGCTCGAGCTGGATACGCCCGCGGCTCTCTACGGTGGTTGCGACGTCGAGCGCGGTGTCGAGGAGTGGCCGGCACTTGTCGATCTGGCCGGCGCGACGCCACGCTCTCGCAGCCGCGTGAAGTCTGCGCGCTTTGACGTCGTCGTCCGCCGTCAGCTCGCCGGCACGCTCGAGCGCCTGCGCCTGTGCCGCGAAGCCTCCGATCAGCCGCGCGTCCACCGCCGCGCCTTCAAGGGCCTCGGCGACAGACTCGTCGGCTCCCGTCGCAGCGGCCGCGAGGTGCCAGGCTCGTCGCGCTCCCTTCGAGTGCTCGGCGAGCGCATTGTGTGCCCCGCGCTGTTCAAACGGGGAGGCTTCGCTGAAGACGGCCGCCCGCACGAGAGGGTGACGGAAACGCATCGTCTCGGCGTGCCGGGCGACGAGCCCGCTCGCGTCCAGCTCGGCGAGGGCTTCCGCTCGGACGCCAAGGGTGGAGAGAAGGGAAAGCGGTGCCTCGCCGCCGGCCGCGAGGAGCACGATCGCTCGTCTTCCCTCAGCACTCAGAAGCGACGCACGTGCAGCGAACGCCCTGCGCACGATCGGTCCGGCCTCGAGCGGTGTCGGCAGCGGCTCGAGACCCTGCCGCTGAGCTTCGGTCAGGATGAAGGGCAGCTCGACGAGACCGAGCGGATTCCCGCCGCAGGCGTCGAGGATCGGCTCGATGACACCCGGAGCGAGTTTGCCCGAGCCGGATCGCTCGAGTAGCGAACGAGCCGTTCCTGCGTCGAGCTGGCCGAGCTCGAGGCGCGGAAACGAGCGTTCGTCTGCGAAGAGCGACGGCTCTCCGGAACGCTGTCCCACGAGCAGCGCGACGTGTTCCCAGCCGAGCCGTCGTCCAACGAAGCAGAGCGCCTCCTGGGACGCTGGGTCGGCCCATTGGATGTCGTCGACCAGCACGACCAGCGGGCGTGTCGACCCGACAACCGAAAAGAGCGCCAGCGTCGCCGCACCGATCGTGAACGTGCTCGCCTCGAGCGCCGGCCCCACCTCCAGGATGCCGCGAAGCAGCTCGGCCTGAGTCGCCCCGATCTCGTCGAGATGGTCGCGGAGCGGCCAGACCAACGCCTGCAGGGTGGTGAAGGCAACGGCGCTCTCGACTTCGACGCACGTTGTGCGAACGACGTCCCAGTCGGACGACGACTCGGCGGCTGCCACCAGTAAGGAGGTCTTGCCGATCCCGGGCTCCCCGGCCACGACGAGGACAGAGCCGTGGCCCGCGACCGCCGCGCCGCACGCGTCGCGGACGGTTGCCAGCTCTTCCGTACGACCGAGAAGCATCCGTCCAAGTGTGACTCAGCCCGAGTTCGCCGGTGCCCATTGCGTGGCGAGGACGGCGATGCCGCTGAGGCCGGTCAGGGTGGCGACGATGATGATCGCGGCGGCTGGGGAGATGAGGTCGGCGCCGGTGCCGGCGATGAGCGCGCCGAGCACAAATCCGGTGTCGCGCCAGAAGCGGTAGACGCTGACGGTGCGGGAGCGGTCGCGTGGCTGGCTGGCATCGGAGACGGCGGCGATGAGCGTGGGGTAGACCATGGCGGTGCCGGCGCCGAGGAGGATTGCCGCCGCCAGGGCTGGGCCATAGCCGCCGCCGCCGGCGACGAGGAGGGCGAGCGCTGCTGCCTGGACGAGCATGCCGGTGGTGATGAGCGGCTTGCGGCCGACGTGATCGGAGGCCCAGCCGGTGACGAGTTGACCGGCGCCCCACACGACGGGGTAGGCGGCCGCGACGACAGCGATCTCGCGGATGGAGGCCCCGTGAGCGGCCAGATAGAGAGGAGCGAGACCCCACGCGAGCGCATCGTTGAGGTTGTTGACGAGCCCGGCCTGGTTACATGTGCGGAGCACGCGATCGTGCAGGGTGGCGTGGACGAAGGCGCTGCGAAGTGTGTGGGCGGCGCGATCCGAAGGCTGCGCGTGATCCTGTTGCTCGTAGGCGACGTGGGCGCCGGTATCGCGGACGAACAGCAGCGACGCGACGAGAGCCACGGCTGCGATAACGGCGGCGCCGACCCAGACGACCGTGCGGGGGGCGTAGGTAGCGGCGAGCGCGCCGGTCGCCAGGGCAGAGGCGGCGACGCCGAGGTAGCCGGCGGCCTCGTTGAGCCCGAGCGCGAGACCCCGCCGGGCAGGTCCGGCGAGGTCGATCTTCATCACGACCGTCATCGACCAGGCGAGGCCCTGGTTGGCCCCAAGCAGCACGTTGGCGGCGATCACGAATCCCCACGACGGCGCCAGTCCGATCAGGAGCGGCACCGGCAGCGCAAGGAACCAGCCGCTGACGAGAATCCGTCTTCGCCCGAACCGCTCGGCGAGGCTGCCGGCGACGAGGTTGGAAAGCGCCTTCGCGATCCCGAAGGCCAGGATGAAGGCGAGGATCGCTGTCGTGGAGGTGAGCCCGAACTCCTGTTTGCCCACCAGCGGCAGGACGCTGCGTTCGAGCCCGACCATCGCGCCGACGAGGGCGTTGAGCCCGACGAGCAGCGAGAACTGTGCTGCGTTCTCGCGTAGCCCAAGCCGGACTGTGCTCACGGGCTCAGGTGACCCGGTCGACCGGGTGGCCCGCGCGCTGCCATTCGGGGTAGCCGACGTCGAGCCGCTTGGCGCGTAACCCGCGCTCGCGCAGGAGCCGGACGGCATCGTCGGCGTAGACGCAGTAGGGGCCACGGCAGTAGGCCACGATCTCCGCGCGCTTCGGCAGTTTCGCTGTCTCCTCGGCGAGCCTGTCAGGGGGCATGGAGCGTGCGCCCGCGATGTGGCCGGCCTTGTACTCGGCGGCAGGTCGCACATCGAGCACGACAACGCGCCCGGCCGCGAGGCGATCGGCGAGCTCGTCGGCGCCCACCTGTTCGATCTCACCGCGGGCGCCGAGGTACTCGGAAGCGAGGACGTCGACATCGGCGAGGTGTCTGGCGGCGACGCCACGGAGAGCCTCCCACAGCGCCGCGACGTCGTCCCCTGCCAGCCGGTAGAAGACGCGCGTCCCCTCTCGCCTTGCGCGCACGAGCCCGGCTCGGGCGAGCACCTGCAGGTGCTGCGAAGTGTTTGCGGTGCTCTCGTCGATCTCGAGAGCAAGGTCGTCGACCGAGCGCTCGCCCTGGGCGAGCACGTCCACGATCTCCAGCCGATGGCCGTTTCCGAGCGCGCGCGACACACGCGCCAGTCCGTCGAACAGGAGGTTCTTGGCAACGCGACTGGCCATAGATTCAATATATCACTTGAATCCTTGAAAGTCAATTGTCCGGCCGACACTATCGAGTGCGACAGACAACTGACGGGAGACGGGGATCACCCGCAACCCACCGCAACCGAAACCGAGGAGCCGCATGTTCACCGCATCCTGGATCTCGCTGCTGCGCGAGTCGACGAGCTCCGGCAGGCCGGCGAGCCCATCGGCTTGCCCGTCTCGCGAGGCCGCGAAAACAGTCTCCCATTCACCCAAGGAGGATCTCAATGGTGCTTCGCCCGTTCCTGAACGACGCAGGCTCGTGCGCGAGTTATCTGTTCGGCTGCCCGACGCACGGAAAACTGGCCGTCGTCGATGCGCATACGGATCTCGTCGAGGACTACGTCGGTGCCGCCGCAGCGATCGGCGCGCCGATCGTCGCGGTGTTCGAGACGCACGTCCAGGCCGATCACGTGTCGGGATTACCCGAGCTTGTGGCGCGCACCGGCGCAACGGCCTACCTGCCGGCCGACGCCGGCGTCGACTTCGAGCACGTCGCTCTCGCGGACGGCCAGGTCGTGGAGCTGGGGAACACGCTCGTGACTGCCATCGCGACCCCCGGCCACGCTCCTTCCCACCACGCGTACGCCGTCGCCGACCGCCGTCGCGGCACCGACGAGCCGTGGCTCGTCTTCACCGGTGACTCGCTAATGATCGGCGACGTCGGGCGACCGGACCTGCACGTCGCCGGAGACGCGCACGGCCAAGCGCTCGTCCTGCACGCGAGCCTCCGCCGCCTGCTGGCGCTGCCCGACCACGTCGTCGTCCACCCCAGCCACTACGGCGGCTCGGTCTGCGGCCGCGGGCTGTCCGGCAATCCTGTCTCCTCGATCGGGTTCGAGCGGCGGCACAACGCGCTGCTCGCGGTCGCCGATCCGGACGCGTTCGCAGATCAACTCGTCGCGCGCACACCACCGGCGCCAGCGAATCAGGAGCGCATCGTCGCTTGGAACCGCGCCGGAGCCCTCGCGCTCCGCTGACGACTCATTCCACACCTACCCACACCACAGACCTGAGGAGGTCACCAACGATGAGCACTACCCTCGACTACGCCCCGATCAAGCAGAAGCAGCAGGCCGCCTGGGCGAGCGGCGACTACTCCGTTATCGGCACCACCCTGCAGCCGGTCGGAGAGCTCCTCGCCGAGGCTGTCGACGTCCGTTTCGGCGAGCAGGTCATAGATGTCGCGGCCGGGAATGGCAACGCAACGCTGGCGGCCGCACGCCGTGGCGCGATCGTCACGTCCACCGACTACGTTGGCGAGCTGCTCGCCCGCGGCGAGGCCCGCGCCCGGGCCGAGGGGCTCGAAGTGACGTTCGCTGTGGCCGACGCCGAGGAGCTTCCGTCTGCCGACGCGAGCTTCGACGTCGCGCTGTCCGCCTTCGGCGTCATGTTCGCACCCGATCAGGTGACCGCGGCCGCGAGCTCGCGCGCGTCGTCCGTCCCGCCGGCCGGATCGGGCTAGCGAACTGGACGCCCGACAGCCTGATCGGGCAGATGTTCGTGATCCTGGGGCGGTACCTGCCGCCAACCGGGCTGCAGGCGCCGTCCCGCTGGGGCGATGAGGAAGTCCTCGAGCAACTGTTCGCCGGTGAGGCCGCCGCGATCGAGGTGACACGGCGGACGTTCTCCTTCCGTTACGCGTCGGCGCAGCACTTCGTCGCCACCTTCCGCACCTGGTACGGCCCCGTGAAGAAGGCGTTCGCAGCCCTGTCCGAGGAGGCCGGGGTGCGCTCGAACAGGATCTGCTGGCACTGTTCGAATCGGTGAACCGCGGTGGATCAGACAGCCTCGTGGCGCCGAGCAACTACCTCGAGATCGTGATCACCCGCGGGTGAGGTTCCGGGCGCTCGCGCCCGTCAGCGACCGGCGGGCTCGAGCTCGGCGAGCCGGCGGGTGATCGAGGCGAGGCGTTCGAGCCAGGCGACGGGGTCGCGGCCGGTGGGCATGACGGCGACCTCCTCGACGCCGACGGCGGCGTATTCAGCCATCTCGGCAAGGAACCCGTCGAGGTCGCCGGTGGAGAGGCGGTCCCCGACGTAGAGGAGTGTGCGTTCGATGCGGTCGTAGTCGCGTTGCTCGCGTTCGCAGTGGGCGCGGAGCACGTCGAGCTTGCGGGCGACCTCGATGGGGCCGGCCGAGAACAGGTTGCAGGCGTCGGCGTAGAGGGCCACGAGCCGTAGCGTCTTGCGCTCACCGCTGCCGCCGATGAGAACGCGGGGGCGGGGTTGGCTGAGCGGCGCTGGGACGCACAGTGTTTCGGCGAGCTGGTAATGGCGTCCGCTGTATGGCCCCGTCTCAGGGCCCCACATCTGCTGGCAGATCTGCAGGGTTTCTTCGAGGCGTTCCAGCCGCTCGGCAATGGGTGGGAACGGCACGCCGAGGCCGCGGTGCTCCCGTTCGTACCAGGCGGCGCCGATACCGAGCTCGGCGCGACCGCCGGAAAGTACGTCGAGGGTGGCGATGATCTTCGCCAGCAGCCCGGGGTGCCGGTAGGTGACTCCGGTGACGAGCAGTCCGACCCGCACGCGTTGGGTGTGCGCGGCGAGAAACCCGAGGGTGGTGTAGCCCTCGAGCATCGGGTCCTCGGCGGCGAAATACTGGTCCATCTGGAAGTAGTGGTCCATCAGCGTGACCGAGTCGCAGCCGGCACTTTCGGCGGCCCGGGCGGCGGCGGCGAGGGTGGGGGCGACCTGGCCGTTGCCGCCGGCCCAGTCGAAATTGGTGAAGTGGACGGTGACTCTCATCAGGTGCTCCGCCAATTGGGATGAGGTCGGTGAGGGCGGGGGCGAGCCGGCGGAGAGTGTATCGAAACCCAGGCCCGGCTCTGGTTCGAGGGGCTGGATGCAGACGTGGGTGGCGCCAGCGTCGAGGTGGGCCTGGACGCGGGCGGCGATCTCAGAGGAGGATGCGCAGAGCGGTTTCCACCGGGCAGCCACGCTCGAGGAGCGCGACGGCCCGGTGGAGGTCGATCTCGAACGTGCGGGCAATCTGCGCCGCGCGGCGCACGTCGTAGCCGGCCGCCCGCAGCTGCTCGAATCGCCAGCTGAGCACCCCGTCGGCGTCGGATTCCGCGACGACGGCCGCGATCAGGTCTCCGTCCGACAGCGAGGGGCTTTTCGGATGCGGTGCCGGCCGGGCCATGTCAGCGTACCAGCGTCCCGTTGGCCCGGGCAACGAGCCAGGTGCCGCCGAACTCGTCGATGTCCTGGCAGAAAATCTGGCCGGGAGAGCGGTCGCCGACGTAGTAGTACAGCGGGCGCCCGTAGTAGGTGACCTGCAGCTTTCCGTCGGCCCGACGAGTCGTGCCGAGCCGCTTCGCGTCGATGCCGCGACCGGCGGCAGGCTTGCCGGCAACGAGGTACGGGGGCCAGGCTACGGCGCAGGCGCCGCGACAGACGCTGCGGCCGCGGGGGTCGCGCGTGAAGGCGTACAGGGCGAAGCCCCTGCCGTCGAAGAGAATCCTGCCGAAGCGGGAATCCCGTTCGGTCAGCGTGCTGCGTGACGCTGCGGCCGCTCTCTCCGAGGCAGAGCCGGCCGGAGCCGTGACCGCGACGATCGCAACAGCGAGTGTGGTGATGAGGAGGATGGTTCTCATGCCTCCACTGTGCCGCGGGCGAGCCGTTCGTTACGTCGATCGTGTGATTGCCGTCCGGCTGCGTCGCGGACGGGGGCTTGTGGCCGGCGTCCGCTGCCGGAACACCGGTGCCAGACTGACAGTCTGGCACCACGTGCTTCGCCTTTCGCTCCCCCGGCGGGGCACACCGTTGCCAGACTGAGAGTCTGGCACCGTGCTCGAGCTTCAGTCTTCCGCCGCGTCGAAGTGCCGCTCGAGCGCCTTGCGCACCTGGGTGCGGGCGCGGTGCAGGAGCACCCGCTGGTTCCCGTCGCTGATCTGCAGCGCCTCGCAGACCTCCTCGGGCTCGAAGCCCACCATGTCGCGCATCGTGATCACTGCGCGCTGTACTTCCGGCAGCTGCTCGATCGCTGCCCTTGCCACGCGCAACGTCTCCTCCGACGCGAGGCGCTCCTCGGGCATCGTGTCGAAGCGTTGCGGCGACGACGCCCAGTGGCCTGCCCAGCGGTCACCCACAGGCAGGAAGCGGTCTGCCTCGACGGACGTCTCGTCGCCCGCGAGCTCGCCGGTCGCCAGCGCCGAGAACGGTACGGAGCGCGACTCCGTGGCAGCGCGACTGCGGGCGACGTTTGCGAGAACGCGGAAGAGCCACGTCTTGAACGTCGAGCGGCCCTCGAAGCGGTCGATGCCGGTGACGACGGCAAGCCATGTCTCCTGGACGACCTCGTCGACGACGGCGGCGTCCTTGACGTAGAACGACGCGACACGGCGCATCAGAGCGCCGTGCTCGCGGACGAGCCGGACGAAAACCTCCTCGTCGCCACGCAGGAGCCCCTCGATGAGCTGGGCCTCGTCCGTCGAGGCCGACCCTACAAACCTGACGGCGGCATCCGTCACGGGTTCATCTTATAACGGTCGGCTGTAACAAACCGGTAACGGTCCGGCTGTAACAAACGGGCGTTCCGCACCACTGTACGATGAGCGACCACTCCAAGGCGCTGCGGCACATGTCGACATACCTGACCTGCGAAGAGCTCGTGGAGCTCGTGACCGAGTATCTCGAGGGGGCACTGATCCCCTCCGACGCCGTCCGCTTCGAAGAGCACATCATGACCTGTCCGCCCTGCAACTCCCACCTCGATCAGATGAAGCGCACAATCGAGACCGTGGGGCGCCTGAAGGCCGACAACCTCGAGCCAAGCGTCGAACACGACCTCTTGGAGGCGTTTCGCACCTGGAAGGCGGGCTAACCCAAGCGACGTTCGTCTTCCTGCGCTCCGGGCGAAGAGGGGCGCTCGACGATGTCGTCTGGCCGGCTCCGGCTCCGGGTGGCGCCGGTTGGGTCACGGGTGCGGCTGCGCGAGCGGCCCCGGCCTCGGAGCTCCCGTGGTGGCTCGACGAGGAGCTCTGGCGAGTCGAGCTCGGCGGGGCGATCAGTCGCCAGCGGCGCGCATACCTGGGGGAGCGGGCGCGGCTCGTCGAGCGCGTCGGGATCTGGGACGCTAGCGCCGCCGCCGAGCTGACGGCCGCTTGCGCTTGGCGCCTTCGCGATGCTGCCGGTACCGCTCTTGCGGCCGAGGGCGCCGAGGCACTGGCGGCAGAGCTTCGCGCCTGCTCGGATCTCGCGGCTCTCGAGCGGCTCGGAGCTGCTCTCTGGGGCGCCGGGACCGGTCACGGGCACCGTCTCGCCGTGTTCGCATCCGACATCGTCCTGTACGCACGCGACGCCGGCAGCCCGGTCCGGGGCGCGGCCGTCGCCGCCTACATCGCTGCGCACGCCATGGCCGGCGGCGACAAGACCGCAGCAGGCTACGCGGCGGCGTTCGAGGGCGAGCGGAGCTGGCAGGTCGAGTGGCTGAGAGAACGCCTGCGCCTCTAAATCACGAGCGAGACCCGGCAAGCGCGAGAGGCGCAGACCTCTCGACCGCGGCCGCCATCGAGGCGAGCGCGGCGCGGAGCTCGGAAGGCCCCTCGACGCGATAGCGCTCGCAATGGCCCTGGCGACCGCTCCGCACACGGCTGCCGACGACCACGATCACCGCGTCGGATGGCAACAGGTCGAGGAGACCCTTCTCCAGCGCATCGTCGTCGGCCGCGAGCACGAACGTGCTCGGTGCGAGGGCGCCGCGGGCGGCGAGTCGTCGTGCGTACGCCGCCCGGTTCACGCTCTGCGGCTTCACCTCGACGACGCGGGCGTCCGTCACGATCTCCGCCGAGGTCCCTTGGAGATGGCGGGAGAGCAGAACGCGAAGCTCCCGTGCGCGCCAGGCGCCGTACTCGGGGTCGGCCTCGCGCCAGTGCCAGGCGACACCGGCCTGCTTCATCTCGACCGTCGCGCCCGGGACATCGTGCGCGACGCGGAGCAGCAGCCGGCGGACGGACGGCAGCCAGGAGAGATCCGGCTCGGCAATCCGGCGCCAGTCGCCGTCGGGGCTCCGCGTCGAGAGCCCGTGCTCGGCGCAGAGATGCACCGGCAGGTCCGAGAACCACTCGTCGAGCTCGTCCTCACGGCGTCCGCTGAGAATGTGAACCTGGGTCGCGGGGAGCGCGCTCAGGCGGTCGAGGAGATGAACGATCTCGGGGGTCGGGGCTGCGAGCCCGGGTACCTGCTCGAACTCGCGGAGGGTGCCGTCGTAGTCGACGAGAAGCGTCCGCTCGGGAGCGACGCGGAACCGGTGCGTGATGGAGGCGAGCCGTTCGCCGTCGAGGCGAGGCAGCGTGCGAGTGGGGACGAGGCCGGCGCTGCGGCGCAGACGCCGGAGGTAGAGCGACGCCCAGCGATCCGCCGCGAGCTCGTTGACCCGCTTCCCAAGCAGCTCGCTGCGGCGCGCCCGCTCGGCCGCCGGCAGGGCCAGCGCCTCGCCGAGTCGCTCGACCATGCCGTCCAGGTCCCACGGGTTGACGAGTAGCGCTCCGGGCAGCACCTTCGCGGCGCCGGCGAACTCGGAGAGAACGAGTGCGCCGCGATGCTGCTCCCCAGGCCCCTGTTCCGCCTGGACGAGCGCGAACTCCTGGGCAACGAGATTCATGCCGTCGCGGAGCGGCGTCACGAGCATCGCGTCCGCCCGTCGGTACATGGCGACGAGCTCGTCCCGCGAGATCGAGCGATGGAGGTACTCGATCGGGGTCACGCCCGGTTGCGCGAAGCGTCCGTTGATCCGCGCGATCTCCCGCTCGATCTCCTGTCGTAGCGCCTGGTACTCGGGGCTGCCGAGGCGCGACGGTACGAGAACCTGCAACATCGTCGTCCGCGCGATCTCGTCCGGGTTTCGCTCGAGGTAGCGCTCGAAGGCCAGGAGCTTCTGCGGGATCCCCTTCGTGTAGTCGAGCCGCTCGACGCCGAGGACGAGCCGGCGCTCCCGGTAGCGGCAGTCGAGCGTCTCGTGGAGCTCTCTCGTCCGGTCGGCTCGGAGACTCTCCCGGAAGCCGTCGACGTCGATGCCGATCGGATCGACGCCGATCGTGACGGTGCGGTCGCCGACGGAGATCGACTCGGGAGTGGAGTCGAGGCCGAGAACGCGCAGACAGGCGGACTGAAAATGGTTTGCGTACTCGCGCGTGTGGAAGGAGACGTAGTCGGCTCCAAGGAGCCCGCGCAGCACCTCCGCACGGCCGGGAAGCAGGCGATAGACCTCGGACGACGGGAACGGGATGTGCAGGAAGAACCCGATCGTCGTGTCGGGCCGTCGCTCGCGGAGGAGTGCCGGTACGAGCATGAGATGGAAGTCGTGGATCCACACTGTCGCGCCCGGCTCGGCGGCGTCGGCTATCGCGTCCGCGAATCGCTCGTTCACGCGCCGGTAGGTCTCCCACGCCTCGGGCGTGGAGCGGAGACGGTCGCCGAAGTAGTGGAACAGCGGCCAGAGAGTGTCGTTGCACACCCGGCCATAGAAGTCGTGTTCCTCGGCGGCGTCGAGAAAGACCGGACGCATTCCGATTTCTGCAAGCCGGTCGGCGGCCTGGGCCTCGCTTGACACGGGAACCGTCGCTCCCGGCCAGCCGATCCAAACTCGGTCTCCGCCCATGTTCTGAAGCGCGGACACGAGCCCACCCGAGGTCGGCTCCAGCTCGATGGTCGCGCCGTGCACCGCGAGTGAGACGGGGAGACGGTTGCTCGCGATGACCAGCGTCATACCGCACCTGTGTCGTCGGGGGGCGGGCTTGTTACAGATCCGGCCGGCCGCTGACGTGCAGGCTTCTCGATCCTCGTTGTAACGCTGTCGCGATCGGCGGCACTGGAGCCGCATGACGATCGAACTCACGAACCTGCTCGTCGTCGCGGCCATCGCCTTCTCCGCTCCACTGCTCCTCGGCCTCGCGCCTGCGCTCCGGCTGCCCGCCGTCGTCCTCGAGCTCGTCGCCGGCATCGCCGTCGGCCCTTCGGGGTTCGGGTGGGTGGAGATCGACGACCCCGTCCGCGTGATGGCGCTGATCGGCCTCGCCTTCCTGCTCTTTCTCGCCGGGCTCGAGATCGAGTTCCCGCAGCTCCGCGGGACGCGCCTGAAGCTCGCGTCCGTCGGTTTCGTCGTCTCGTTCGGGCTTGCTCTCGTCACCTCGTTCGTTCTCCGCGGAGTCGGGCTCGTGGACACGCCGCTCTTCGTCGCGATCGTCCTCGTTGCCACGTCTCTCGGCGTGATCGTCCCCGTCCTCAAGGACGCGGGGCGGGCCCAGTCGGGCCTCGGGCAACTCGTCATCGCCGCCGCCTCGATTGCGGACTTCGGCGCCGTCATCCTTCTCTCGCTGTTCTATTCCCGCGAGTCGTCGGGCACCGGGACGAAGCTCATTCTTCTCGGAGGGTTCGCACTCACCGTCGCGATCATCGCGTTCGCCGTGGTGGGGGCCGAGCGACTCGGCGCTCTCTCGGCGGCCCTGGTCAGGTTGCAGGACACAACGGCTCAGATCCGCGTGCGCGGGGCATTCGCGCTCGTCGTCGGCCTGGCCGCTCTCGCGACGTGGCTGGGGCTCGAGGTGATCCTCGGCGCGTTCCTCGCCGGCGCCGTGCTCACCCTCGTCGACCGCGACCGGATGATGACGCATCCACTACTCCGGACGAAGCTCGAGGCGGCGGGCTACGGCGTCTTCGTTCCTGCGTTCTTCGTCACGAGCGGTCTCCAGTTCGACCTCGACGCGCTGTTCGCGGACGGCTCGACGATCGCGCTCGTCCCGATCTTCCTGATCGCGTTGATCGTGGTGCGCGGCGGTCCGGCGCTTCTCTATCGCCGCGCGCTCGCCCCGCGCGAGACCGTCGTCGCCGGGCTGCTCCAGGCGACGTCGCTGCCCTTCATCGTCGCCGCCTCGGCGATCGGGATCGAGCTCGGAACGCTCGACCGCGCCACTGGAGCCGCCCTCATCGCGGCCGGCCTGCTCTCCGTCCTGCTGTTCCCGCTCGCGGCGGCGACCGTGCTGCGCGGGCGCCCAGACGTCGCCGATCCGGCGGCAATGACCCCGGCGGAACTTCCGCACTGACCAAGGAGGACACATGACCATGCTCGAGACAAGCGACCGCCGCCTCGCGATGCGCGGCGTCGCCGGCAAGAACGTCCTCGTCACCGGTGGCACGTCCGGTATCGGCCAGGCGATCGCCGTCCGGTTCGCCGAGCACGGCGCCAACGTCGCCATCAACTACCTGCGCCGCCCCGAGGAGGGCGCCGAGACCGAAGAGCAGGTGCACTCGTGCCTGCGCAAGGTGCAGCAGGAAGGTGTCCGCGACGTCCTCGTCGGCGCGGACGTGTCCGACGAGGAGCAGGTGGCCGGCATGGTCGCGGAGACGATCGAACGCCTCGGTGGCATCGACGTCCTCGTCAACAACGCCGGCATCCAGATCTCGCGCCCCTCTCACGAGCTGACAAGCGACGAGTTCGACCGCGTGATCGGTGTCAACCTGCGTGGAGCGTTCCTCTGTGCCCGCGAGGCGATCAAGCATTTCCTCGCCGAGGGCAAGCCGGGCGCGATCGTCAACATCTCGAGCGTTCACCAGGAGATTCCCAAGCCGAATTATCTCGGGTACTCGGTCTCGAAGGGCGGCATGCGGAACCTGACGCGCACGCTTGCGCTCGAGTACGCCGCGCAGGGCGTCCGTGTCAACGCGATCGGCCCCGGCGCCACGGTGACGCCCATCAATCGGGCGTGGATCGAGGATCCGGTCAAGAGCGCGCAAGTGACGAGCCACATCCCTATGCCGCGCGCCGGCACCGCGGACGAGATGGCCGGGGTCGTCTGTTTCCTCGCCAGCGACGACGCGGCCTACATCACCGGCCAGACGATCTATGTCGACGGCGGGCTGACGCTCTTCGCCGACTTCCGCGACCCATGGTCCTCGGAATGAGCACCACGGCGGCCATCGACGAGCGCGGGATGCTGCGTCACGTCGACGACGCGAAGCGGCGCTCCGCGCTGTCGCTCGTGCGTGAAGGGAGGCTCTACGAGCTGGCGCGCGTGTTCGACGAGCACGCACCCGTGTTCCCGGGGCGTTCGTTCCACCAGACGCTCGTCACGACGGCCCACCACGCGAACGAGATGGCACCCGTCGGGGACAACGACGTCAACTGGATCACCGAGGTCTTCTCCTCCACGACCCAGCTCGGTACGCATCTCGACACGCTCGGCCATCTGCAGGAAGGGGGCCGCGGGTTCGGGGGGCTCACCGTCGCCCAGCTCGCCGGGCCGGCGGGGCTGGCGCATCTCGGTGCCGAGACCGTGCCACAGATCGTGACTCGGGGACATCTCGTAGATGTGGCGCCGCTCGGTGCCGGCGACGTGATCCCGCTCGGCGCGGTTGCCGGGCTCGACCTCGAGCCGGGTGACGCCGTGCTCTTCCACACCGGCTGGGGTACGCATTGGCCCGACTCGGAGCGGTACCTCTCGGGCGAGCCCGGACCCGGCCTCGCCGTCGCGCGTCACCTCGCCGAGAGCGGCGTCGCGCTGACCGGCTGCGACACCTGGAGCTACGGCCCCGTGCCTGCGGAAAACCCACGGCGACCGTTCGAGGTGCCGCAGCTGCTCAACGTCCACCACGGGGTTTTCGTGGTCGAGAACCTCGATCTCTCCAGTCTCGCCGAAGACGGCGTCACCGAGTTCGCCCTCGTCCTCACCTTCCCGCGGCTCCGCGGCGCCACCGGCGCCTGGACGACCCCCATCGCCCTCGTCTGATCGGAGGCATCGAAATGACCCAGCACTACGACGTCATCATCATCGGTACCGGCGCCGGCGGAGGAACGCTCGCGCACAAGCTCGCACCGACCGGCAAGCGCATCCTCCTCCTCGAGCGCGGCGGGTTCCTCCCGCGCGAGCCGGAGAACTGGGATTCACGGGAGGTGTTCGTCAAGGAGCGCTACGTCTCCGGCGAGACGTGGTACGACAAGGACGGGAAGCCGTTCACCCCGCACGCCCAGTACTTCGTCGGTGGCAACACGAAGGTGTACGGCGCCGTCCTCTTCCGGATGCGCGAACGTGACTTCGGCGAGGTGCGCCACTACGGCGGCGTGTCGCCCGCGTGGCCGCTCTCCTACGCCGACCTCGAGCCGTACTACGCGGAGGCCGAGCGCTTGTACCTCGTGCACGGTCAGCAGGGCGAGGACCCGACCGAGCCGTTCCGCTCGGGGGCATTCCCCTACCCGGCCGTCTCTCACGAGCCGCGTATCGAGCAGCTGCACGGCGATCTCGAGCGCGCCGGGCTGCATCCCTTCCACCTGCCGATCGGGATCGACCTCGACGAGAACGACCCGGAGCAGGGGCGGTGCGTCCGCTGCGCCAAGTTCGACGGCTTCCCCTGTCTCACCGACGGCAAGGCCGACGCGCACGTTCGCTGTGTCCGGCCTGCGGTCCAGCACCCGAACGTCACGTTGAAGACGCACGCGAAGGTCGTGCGGCTCGAGACGGACGCGGCGGGGCAGGCCGTCACCGGCGTCGTCGTCGAGACACGGAGTGGGGAGGAGCGCGTCTACTCGGCCGACATCGTCGTCTCGTCGTGTGGCGCCGTGAACTCGGCGGCGCTGCTCCTGCGCTCGGCGAACGAACGGCACCCGGACGGGCTTGCGAACTCCTCGGGTCTCGTCGGCCGCAACTACATGGCGCACATCAACTCGGCCGTGATCGCGCTCTCGCTGAAGCCGAACCCGACGACGTTCCAGAAGACACTCGGCGTCAACGACTTCTACTGGGGTGCCGACGACTCGGACCTGCCGCTCGGGCACATCCAGATGCTTGCGAAGTCGGACAAGGACATCCTCCGCGCCGGGGCACCCTGGTTCGCCCCGGGGCTGGGGCTCGACTACATGGCGAAGCACGCGATCGATTTCTGGCTCACGTCCGAGGACCTGCCCGTTCCCGACAACCGCGTCACGCTCGACCGGCAGGGGCGTATCCACCTCGCGAAGACGTACGTCAACCTGGAGGCGCACCGGCTCCTGCTCGGCAAGCTGAAGGGCCTGCTGAGCAGCATCGGCTGCCGTGAGCGTGCGATCAGCCGCTGGTCGGTGCTCGACAAGCAGATCCCGATCGGCGGCATCGCGCACGCCTGCGGTACCGCGCGGTTCGGCGACGATCCGGCGACTTCCGTCCTCGACGTCAACTGCCGCGCGCACGATCTCGACAACCTCTACGTCGTCGACACGAGCTTCTTCCCGTCGTCTTCGGCGGTCAACCCGGCGCTGACGGCAATGGCGAACGCACTTCGCGTCGGCGATCACCTGAGCGAGCGGCTCGGAACGGGCCGCACCAACACCCGTCTTGAGGAGGAGGTACTGGCATGACCATCGACACGCTTTCCCGTTCGATCGGCCGAGGCCTTGTGGCCGGGTTGGTCGGCACCGCAGTGATGACCGTCTCGGAAGTCGTCGAGGCGAGGATTCGCGGCCGAGCTTTCTCGACCGTGCCTGCGGAAGCGGCGCAGAAGGTGCTCGGCATCAGCACGTTCGAGGACGACCGCGCCAAGTCGCGTTTCAGCGATCTCGTGCACTGGGGCTACGGGACGGGCTTCGGCGTCCTGCACGGGCTCCTGCGCGGCGCTGGGCTCAAGGGCGTCGCCGCGTCAGCGGCGCACGGCACGACCGTCTGGGGTGGCGGGAACGTGGTGATGCCGACCCTCGGCGTGACGCCGCCGTTCTGGCTGTGGGGACGGAAGGAGATCGCGATCGACGTCATGCACCACGCCGTCTACACCGCCGCGACCGGGATCGCGTACTCGGCGATCGAGCGGCGTGGCCGGGCGGCATGATGTCGACCGCCTCCACACTGACGCGCCCTCGAAGCGCTGTGACCCTCGTCGCCGAGGTGGACGCGCACGAGGGGCCGGTCTACCTGGAGCGGGAGCACGCTCTCTGCTTCACCTCGGTGCGCACCGACCGGGTCTCGATCCGCCGACTCGACCTGCGAACCGGTGCGATCACGACGCTCGTCGACGACGCCAACATGGCGAACGGGATGACGCTCGGGCACGACGGCCGGCTCGTCGTGTGCGAGCAGGGCACACTCGACACGCCGGCGCGGATCAGTCGTGTCGAGCCCAGGACCGGCGAGACCGAGACCATCGTCGACGCCTTCGGTGGGCTACCGCTCTCCTCCCCCAACGACGTCGTCGTCTCACGCGACACCGCGATCTGGTTCACCGACCCGAGCTACGGCCACCTCCAGGGCTTCCGGCCTGCCCCCGCCCTTCCCGATGCCGTGTACCGCCACCACCCCGCGACGGGCAGCACAACCCGTGTCGCCACCGGTTTCGACAAGCCCAACGGGCTCGTCTTCTCACCCGACGAGACGATCCTCTACGTCTCCGACAACGGGGCGCCCCACCACCTGCTCGCCTTCGACGTCACTCCGCAGGTGACGCTCGACAACCCCCGGGTCGTCGCCAAGAGCACACCCGAACATCCCGACGGTCTCGCCGTCGACGCCGCCGGCAACATCTACTGCTCTGCCTCGACCGGCATCCACGTCTTTTCGCCGGCCGGCGAGCTGATCGACGAGATCGATCTTCCCGGCGCCGTCAACTTCACGTTCGGCGGCCCCGAGCGCAGCGTCCTCTATGTCACCGCGGACTCCGCCGTCTGGGCGGTCATGCCGCACGCGAAAGGAGCTTGACCATGCCCGTCACCCGCACACGCCGAATTCTCGACGACACGGGAGCAGACACCGTCCTCGAGGCCGCCCTCGCATACGCCGGCGAGCGTAGCCTCCGCGTCGTCGTCGCCGTCGTCGACCCGTCCGGCGAGCTGATCCAGCTCCGTCGCACCCCGGGTGCGCAGATCGCGAGCTCCCGCGTCGCCGTCGACAAGGCACGGACGGCAGCGATCTTCGTTCGCGCCAGCCGTGAGATCGAGGAGCAGGTCTCCGCGGGCCGCCTCGGCGCGCTCGCGCTCCACGGTGCCTCGGCGCTCACGGGCGGGATCCCGCTCGTCGTCGACGGTGAGGTCGTGGGCGCGATCGGCACGAGCGGCGAGACACCCGCCGAGGACGAGGCGGTTTCGATCGCCGGCGCCGCTGCATTCTTCGGGCACGTCGACGTGGCCGAGATCACCTACGAGGGCGCCCGGCTCGCCGCCGAGGCGGCGGGAGCCGTCGCGACCGAGCGCGGCGTGGCGCCCGTCGTTGCTGTCGTCGACGCGGGCGGCGAGCTCGTCTACCTGTGGCGCCCCGACCGGGCGCAGGTGGCGAGCGTCGGTGTCGCGACCGACAAGGCCCGTACGGCCGCGATCTACCGGCGGCCGAGCAAGGACTTCGAGGATCAGGCCTCGGGCGGCCGCCCGTCGGCGCTCCATCTCGCTCGCGCGGTGCCGCTGCAGGGCGGCATCCCGATCACGATCGACGACAGGGTCGTCGGCGCCGTCGGCGTCAGCGGCGCGAGCTCCGCCGACGAGGACCAGGAGCTGGCGCTGATCGGCGCCCGTGCTGCCGTCGCCGGCTCGACCTCCAGCAACGGCAGCAGCCGTCCGACCTTCCTCTCGCAGCGCGAGCTCGAGGAGAAGTTCAGGCAGGGCGGGCTCATCCTCGACTCGGGCCGCTACAAGCTCGACGCCGGACGCCGTGTGGCGCCGGGTGACGCCGAGTATCACGAGGGCGTCGTCGACGTCATGCACGTCGTCGAGGGCACCGCGACCGTCCTCACCGGCGGGACGCTGGTCGATCCTCACGAGACCGCGCCAGGCGAGCTGCGCGCCCCGGCGATCGCCGGCGGGGACGAACAGCACCTCGCACCGGGCGACGTCCTCACGATCCCGAACGGCGTGCCGCACCAGTTCGTCGACGTCTCCGACCCCTTCCTCTACTTCGTGGTCAAGGTCGAGGCCTGAGATGGCCGCCATCGAGCAGCGCATCCCTGCCGCACCCATCTCCGGTCCGTCCGAGCTCCTGCCCGGCCGCCCCGATGCCGTGATCGATCT
>JBJXGY010000022.1:0-4493 GCA_046160185.1 Gaiella sp.
TGAGCTTTCGATGGGCACGTCCCAGGACTGGCGGGTCGCCGTCGAGGAGGGCGCGACCCTGATCCGGGTCGGGAGCAGCCTCTTTCGCTGACAGCACCTGCGCGAACGTCGTCCGCACGCTTTACCATCTTCGGAGGTCATGGGCCTCGCCGACGTCTGGAACCGCACGCTCGTCTATTTCGGCATCGCCGAGGACGACGAGTGGGACGAGGACGGGGCCGTCACCAACGAGGATCTCGAGCGCGAGTACCGGGCGCGTTCCCGTCACAACGTCCGCCGGCTACCCCGCGGGCGCGAGCAGCGAGGCTGGGACGACTCGCAGTCGGACGTTGAGGACTCGGAGCCGGTGAGTGCGCTCCCGCCGCGCCGCACCCGTTTACGGGAGGCGCCGCGCCCCTCCCGGGACACCCGCGAGACGCGCGACGCCCGCGAGGCCAGGGAGCGTGAGTCACGCCAGCCGCGCGAGCGCAACAGAGAACGGGGCCGCGACCGAGCCCAGGTGAGCGTGCACCTCGTGCTCCCGCGCAGCTTTAACGACGCCCAGCAGATCGCCGATCGCTTCAAGGACGATGTGCCGGTGATCCTCAATCTGCAGACCGCCGACAACGAGCTCTCCAAGCGCCTGATCGACTTCGCCAGCGGCCTCACGTACGCGCTCGAGGGCCAGATGCAGCGTGTCGCCGACAAGGTCTTCCTGCTCACCCCGCGCAACGTCGAGCTGTCAGCCGAAGAAAGGGCGCGCGCCCTCGATCGCGGAAGCACCGCGGGCGGCTTTTTCAACCAGGCCTGAAGCCGGACCGACGTTGAGGGTGGGCAGGCCCGCGATCGAGCGTGTGCACTGCTTCAGCGGTGCACACCCTGCCGCGACGTAGCGGGCTGGCTGTGCACTGCTTCAGCGGTGCACACACTGCCGCGACGTAGCCGGGCTGCCGCGGCAGGACTCGCCGCCGCCGCCCAGAAGCAAGCGCAGATGGGCGCCCTCGCCACCCTGCCGCTCGCCGACGCCGTCTCCGCCGTCCAGCGGTTCATCGAGGTGTTCGTGCTGGTGTACGGCCTGCTGATCCTCGCGCACATCATCCTTTCCCTGATCCGGGTGGGGTACTCGTCGCCGCTGCAGAAGGTGCAGCGGTTCCTGTACGACGTCTGCGATCCGTACCTGCGGCTGTTCCGGCGGTTCATCCCCCCGATCGGTCCGCTCGACCTTTCACCGCTCGTCGGGCTGGTGGTGCTCTCCCTGGGTGGCCAGCTGCTCTCGCGGGCGATCGGGGCGGCTTTCTAGTGCGCCATCTCGCAATGTTCCACCGGGAACACGGTGAGGGAGTGCGCCCTCTTCAGGATCACGTTGTCGGCCGCATGGCGGCCGCCAACTGCAACGGCTCACAACGACGATTGCTTCCTGTGCATCGTTGTGAGACGCCGCACTAGCGGCCGCGGAACTCCGCTTGCTTTTCCTCAATTGCAGGGAGGTACACTGTGTCCATCACACCGGTAGAGATCAGACACCTCGTTCTCAAGCGCGGTCTGCTCGGCGGGTTCAAGCGCGCCGGGGTCCAGCGCGCGATGGACGACATCGCCGACAGCTTCGAGACGGTCTGGCGTGAGCGCGCCGAGCTCGGCGAGCGTGTCGAGGCACTGGAGACCGAGCTCAACCGGCACGTCGAGCTCGAAGGCTTGCTGCGCTCGACGCTCGTCTCGGCGGAGCGTGCCGCACAGGACATCCGGGAGCAGGCACGACGCGAGGCGGACGTGATCATCTCCGAGGCGCACGCCGAGAGCCGCAAGCTCATGCGCGACGCGCTGGCCGAGCGTGAGGCGCTCACCGTCGATTCACAGCACATCCGCGCGATGCTGCACGCGGCGCTCGGCCTGCTCAACGAACCGCGCCCGACAGTCGAGTCCGTTGCGCGGGAGGGGACCGAGACCGGTCTCGAAGATGCGTTGCAAGAGCTCGAGGAGGCCGTCGAGACACCCGGCCCCGTGCCGGTCACGGCTGCATCCGGAGACTCTGCCGATACCACCCCGGGTTTTCGCCGACTCGCGGGCTGACGCCGCCTCTCTATTCTTGAGGCGATGACGCCTCGTCCCACAACCGCACGCCTGCGCTTGAAGGTCGCGCCAGGCGCGCCCCGGCCCGGGCTGGTCGGCCGTCACGGCGACGGCTGGAAGCTGCGTGTCGTCTCGCCTCCTGAGCGCGGACGGGCCAACGACGAGGTGGAGGCCGTGGTGGCGGGGTGCCTGGGCGTCCCTACCTCGCAGGTGCGGGTCGTGGGGGGCAGGTCGTCCCGCGACAAGGTCGTGGAAGTGACAGGGCTCGGACGTGACGAAGCCGAACGACGAATGGGCGCGACAGGGAGGAATCAGCGATGACGATCGACACCACAGTCCGTAGAGAGGAGTTACTCGCACTTCGTGAGCAGTTGCTTGCGGACGACCGTTCGCTGTCGCAGGACCTCGAGTCGGGTGGAGAGCTCACCTCCTCCGCCGGAGACCAGCATCCCGCGGATCACGCCACCGAGCTCCTGGATCACGAGCTCGAAGAGTCGTTGGAGCGGAACACCGCCCGTCTCGTGGCGGAGATCGACGCCGCCCTCTCGCGGCTCGATGCCGGAACCTACGGCCTGTGCGCCGTATGCGGAACCGAGATTCCAGCCGAGCGTCTGGCTGCGTTCCCGTACGCCACGCTGTGCGTCCCGCACAAGCGCGAAGCGGAGCGCGACCGGGCGTGACGGAGCCGATCCGGCGCGAGACCACCGCGTCCCTGGATGTTCGTGTCGGATCGGCGACAAATGCGCTCGTCCCTCTCTCACGTGCTGAGCGCGTGCTCACCGCGGGTCCGGCGCAGTGGGTGGCACTGGCGCTCGTATTCGCCAGTGCCGTGCTCGCAGACCAGGGCACCAAGGCGATCGTGACGGGCGCTCTGCGTCTGGGCGAGGCGGTCGAGATCGCGAGCTTCTTCCAGATCCATCACGTGCGCAATTCGGGCATCGCCTTCGGGTTCTTCGCGGACGGCACGGCCATCGTGATCGGGCTGACGACCGTCGCCGTCGGCGCGATGGTGTGGTTCTTCCGGCGCAGCGCGCAGCGGCACCGCTTGCTGCCTGTGGCGTTCGGGCTCGTCCTCGGAGGAAGCGTCTCGAACCTCGTCGACCGTCTCCGGCTCGGCAACGTCACCGATTTTCTCGATCCCGCGTACTGGCCGGCGTTCAACCTTGCCGATACCTTCATCGTGGTCGGGGTCGCGACGCTCTTCTGGTCGTTCGTGACGACGGATCAGGCCAGTCCGCGTACCGGCAGCCGGTACGGCTCCTGACGACATGCCCGTCGCCACGTTTCTCGTGGCCCCTGAGGACGCCGGGGCCCGCCTCGACGCCTGGCTCGCGACGCGTGGGGCCGTCGACTCACGGGCCGAAGCCGAGCGGCTGATCGCGGCCGGTGCCGTCCGGATCGGCGAGCGCTGCCGCGTCAAGAGTTACCGCGTCCAGGCCGGAGACTGCGTCGAGGTGGATCTGCCTCCGACGGCCGGCCTCGTTCCGGAGGCCATGGAGATCCCCATCGCGTGGGAGGACGAGCACCTGCTCGTGGTGGACAAGCCTGCCGGGCTCGTCGTCCATCCGTCGGGTGGAACCCGGACCGGCACGCTCGTTCACGGGCTGCTGGAGCTCGGTGCAGAGGGCGGCGACGACGATCGCCCGGGCATCGTTCACAGGCTCGACCGGGACACGTCAGGCTTGCTCGTCGTCGCGCGCTCGCCCGAGGCTCATGCGCGGTTGCAGGATCTGCTGCGCACCCGCGAGCTGGAACGCACGTACACCGCGCTCGTGGTCGGGCATCCGCAGAGCCGGACGGGCCGGATCGAGGCTGCACTCGGTCGTGACCGCGACGACCGCACGCGGATGTCCCTCGACACCGACACGCCGCGGCACGGTGTGACCTGGTTCAAGGTGAATGAGTGGCTGGCCCGCCACACGCTGCTCTCGGTGCGTCTGGAGACGGGCCGAACCCACCAGATCCGCGTCCACCTCCAGGCGATCGAGCTGCCGGTCGCAGGAGACGAGACGTACGGCGTGCCCGGTGAGCTCGGCTTGCAGCGCCAGTTCCTGCACGCGTCGCAACTCCGTTTCGAGCATCCGTTCACAGGGGAGCGGCTCGAGGTGAGCTCACCGCTCCCGGCCGACCTCCAGGGCGCCCTCACCCGCGCCCGTGCAGCGTGATCGTCTGGATCGATCGGCAATTCCGGCACGTCCGAATGACGCCCACGACACCTCGCATCGTGCGGCGGTCGTCTGTGACCCGTACAGCTCCGGTACTGGCCCGAGCCGATCACCGCACGCTGCTTGGTCGTGAACGCCCCCGACCGCACCCCAGTTACCGATCAATCATCTAGAATCCCCCTGTTCACCGTTCCTCCGACCCGGTGGGTCGCCCGTGCGGTGGTGCCTCGGCTGAGCCAGGTTCCGCATGTGTCCACCGGAGCTTGATCCGTCAACCATTCC
>JBJXGY010000023.1:0-7401 GCA_046160185.1 Gaiella sp.
ACCTTGGTGAAGGCGATCTCGAGACCGAGCGCCTCGACAGTCCCACCGAGCAGACCGAGCGGTGAGAACGCAGCCAGTAGGCCGATCCCCGCCACCGCGGGCGGCAGCACGAGCGGCAGCTCGAGCAATGTCACCAGGGCCGCCCTCCCGGGAAACCTTCCCGTGGCCAGGAGGTACGCGGTCGGCGTGCCGACGCCGACGATCACCACGATGCCGACGAAGCTCGTGACCGCCGTCACTCGCAGCGCGTCGACCGCCTGCGGGGAGGTGACACCGTCCACGAGCTCACGCAACCCGAGCTCGGCGAAGATGGCGACGAGCGGAACGGCCAGAAAAACGACGGTCAAGCTCGTCGCCGCCCAGGCGACGCCGGCGAACGGCCCGGTCAGCCTCATCGGCGGAGCATCACGCTGGTCGACTTGACCACCGCCGCCGCCGGGCCCCCGACCTCCAGCCCGAGCTCCTCCACAGACTCGCGCGTCACGATCGCGACGATGCGGGCGGGTTCCGTGACGTCGAGCTCGACCCTGGCCATGAAGCCGTCGAGCTCGATCGAACGGACGACCCCGACGAGCTGGTTTCGCGCTGAGACCTGGTCGGACCCGAGTGGCCCGCGCAACCGCTCGATCTCGCTGATCGGGACGACGCGCCGGTTGCCCGCGTCCCGCTCGACCCGAAGCTTGCCCTCCCGGTCCCAGCGCCTGAGCGTGTCCAGCGAGATGCCGAGCATCCGCGCGGCCTCCGCACCTGCGACATGCTCACGCGGCTCAGACATTCACGAGGCTCCGAGTGGCACGAAACCGGCTGCCCGCAACGCGCGGGCTCCGCCTGCCGAGAGCAGCCGGCGGATGAAGGCCCGGGCCTCCGGCTTACGGCTCGAGCGGGTGACGACCGCGATCTCGTATCGGATCTTGGGTTGCGCCCGGCTCGGGATGGCGATCGCAGCCACCCGTGACGCGGCGATCCGTGCATCCGTTGCGTACACGATCCCGGCGTCGGCCTGACCGAACCAGACCTTCGCGACGACCGATTTCACGTCCTGCTCGTTGCTGACGAGATTCGCCAGCACGGCTTTCGCGAGCCCCAAACGGCGGAGAGCCTCACGAGCGTACGCGCCCGCGGGAACCGCCGGAGAGGCGAGGACGACCTTGACGCCGGGGCGCGCCAGGTTCGCCACACTCCGCAGGCCGGCCGGATTGGAACGTGGGACGATCACAACCAGACGGTTGCCGGCAAAGGCCACCGGCCGCTCGACCAGCCCGTCCCGAAACAGCCCCTGCGTGTATGTCGGCGAAGCCGACGCGAAGAGGTCGGCAGGCGCCCCGGCTCGAATCTGCGTCGCCAGCTCGTCACTCCCTGCAAGCGAGATTCGGGCGGCAGGGGCCAGACCCACGAAGACCGCGCCGAGCGAGGAGGCGGCGGAGATGCGAAGTGGAGACGCTGCGGCGGCCGAGACGGCCGCCGCAGCGAAGAGGACGGATGCGAGGACGGGGGGCAATACGCGGCTGCGGATCACCCAGCCATCCTACCTAGGAACTTCCTATGTTGGCCGCCGGACCGCGCCCGGAGGCAGGGCGCGATCCGGCATGGGCCGGGTTAGATCAGACCGGCCTTCTTCAGTGCCTTCGCGACGGTCGCCGGCACCAGCACCTTGTCGATCACGTGGACGACGCCGTTCGAGGCCTCGACGTCGGCGGTGATCACCGTCGACTTGTTCAGGCCCGCGGAGTCCGCGATGCGGATCTTCCCGCCCTTGAGGCTGAGCGCAAGCTGCGCGCCGGCGCCCTTACCGAGCAGGGTCGGCACTTTCGCCTTCTTCTTGGCCGCGTCGACGGCTGCCGGGGAAAGGATCTCGCCGGCCACCACGTGGTACTTCAACACCTGCACGAGAAGCGGCTTGTTCTTCGGGTTGGTCAGCGCTTTGGTCACCCCCGGCACGGCCTTCTCGAGAGAGGCGAAGGCCTTGTTGGTCGGCGCGAACACGGTCAGCTCGGTCGAGCCGGAGAGCGCATTCACGAGACCGGCCGCCTTCACGAGCGAGACGAGGGTGGAGAAGCTCTTGTTGCCGGCGGCGACATCGACGATGGTGCCCTCCTGGGCCGGCCGCGCGGCGGCCGAGACGGCGAGGACGGCCGAGGCGACGATCGCCACGAGCGCGGTCACGAGCATGGTGCGGGACTTCATGGTGTACGGCTCCTTTCGATGGTTGTCGACGGATGCTTCGGAGTGGCCGGCCGGAACGGATGACCGGTGAGCGCAGTGATCCGAAACGAGCCCCGGCGACGAATGCGCTAGCGTGGGAATGCCATGCCGAACAACCCTCTGGTCGAGCGATCGGATGCGACGCTCGTCGTGGCTGTCGCACGCCGGGACGAGGGCGCACTGGCCGAGCTGTACCGTCGCCATTCCGGTGCGCTCCGCACGGCTGCGCTTCGTGTGCTGCGCGACCAGGCCCTCGCAGCGGACGTCGTCCAGGAGGTCTTCGTGAGGCTCTGGCAGCACCCCGAGCGCTTCGACGCCGAGCGTGGAAGCTTGCGATCCTTCCTCCTCGCCGACTCCCACGGACGCAGCGTCGATTTGGTGCGCGCCGAAACCGCCCGGCGGCGGCGCGAGGAGCGCGAGCTCGGGATGCGACTTGCGACACACGAACCGACGGCGGAGGACGAGGCAGTGGCCAACATCGACGCCGAGGAGATCCGGCGCGCCCTCGCCACCCTGAGCCCCGAGGAGCGCGCCGCGATCGATCTGGCCTATTTCGGAGGCCGCAGCTACCGCGAGGTGGCGTTGGAACTGGGCGAGCCTGAGGGGACGGTGAAGAGCCGGATCCGTTCGGGGCTCGTCAAGCTCCGTGGTGCCGTCACGGTGGAGGCGATCGCGTGACACGGATCGGTATGCACGAGGAAGTTCAGGAGCTGCTCGGTGTGTACGCCCTCGATGCAGTCGACGATCTGGCGGAGCGCGAAGAGATCGAGGCACATCTCGCTATGTGCGCGATCTGCCGTGCCGAGCTCGACGAGCACCGCGAAGCTCTGGCGTTGCTGACACCGGACGCAGACGATGCGGGCGACGAGGTCTGGACGGCCATCCGCTCGCGCCTGGAGCTCGACGTAGCCGAGCCGGCGGCCCCGCTGGCCAAGGTGCTGACTTTCCCACGCCGCCGGCTCGTGGCCGTCTCGGGCACCGCGGCCGCGCTCGCTGCGGCGGCGTCGGTGGCGATCACACTCGTGCTGAGCGGCGGCGATGCTCTCGGCCCCGCCGAGCTGTCGGCGCAGGTGAAGCCGGCTGCGGGCGCTCCGGGCGCGGCGACTCTGGCCGGCAATGTGCGGGTGTACGACTCGTCGTCTCCCGGTGCGCGGATCGTGATCGATCTCAGCGGCGTTCCTGACGCACCAACCGGTCACCACTACGAAGTCTGGGTGCTGCGCCCGAACACGACCGAGATGGAGGCTGTCGGTGCCTTCACGCCGGTCGACGGCAAGGCACGTCTCGAGCTCCGCCTCCCGGGTGCAGGTGAGTACATCGCGGTGGACATCTCGATCGAGGACAACGGTGGGCCGCCGTTGCATTCCGGCAACAGCCTCGCCGGCGCAAAGCTCCAATAGCCGCCCATCCATGCGCGGCCCCGGCAACGAATGCCTAGCAGCATGAGAGCCGCGTCCTTCACCAGCGAGGTCGTACTGCCAGTCGGCGCGTCTGACGCGTACGCATGGCACGCCCGCCCAGGCGCCTTCGAGCGCCTCGTTCCACCATGGGAACGGCTCAGCGTCCGCTCCCGCACGGGTGGGCTCGAGGACGGGGCCGAGGTTACCCTCGAGTTGCGCGCAGGACCCTTCCGCCGGACGTGGGTCGCACGGCACCACGACGTGACCCCGGGCCGCTCCTTCGCAGACACGATGGAGCGGGGGCCCTTTGCCGCCTGGACGCACGTGCACCGCTTCCTCGACGACGAGGGGGGCTGCCGTCTGCGCGACGAGGTCACCTACCGGCTGCCCTTCGGCCCGCTTGGCCGGGTCGCGGCGCCGCTCGTCCGCCGCAAGCTCGACCGCACCTTCGCCTTCCGTCACAGACGCCTTGCTCACGATCTCGAAAGGCACGCGATGACCACCACTCCACTTCGCATCGCTGTCACCGGCGCCTCCGGCCTTGTCGGTAGCGCGTTGACGAGCCTTCTCACGACCGGTGGTCATCAGGTGCTGCGGCTGACCCGCTCGCCGGCGCGGGACGGGGACATCGCCGTTGCCCGCGACGGCACCGTGGCCGACCCCGCGGCGCTCGAGGGTGTCGACGCCGTCGTGCACCTGGCCGGGGAGAACATCGGCAAACGCTGGACAGAGGAGAGGAAGCGGGAGATCGAGCGGAGCCGTGTCGAGGGCACCCAAGCTCTCGTCTCCGCGCTGGGGTCGTTGGCGCGTCCGCCGCGCGTGCTGGTCTCCGCTTCGGCCGTGGGCATCTACGGGGACCGCGGCGCCGAGCTCCTGACCGAGAGCAGCGTCCCCGGAGACGACTTCCTGGCGGGTGTCTGTCGCCGCTGGGAGGCCGCCGCAAACGAGGCCACCGCCTCGGGCATCCGGGTCGTCACCCCCCGCTTCGGGGTTGTCCTGGAAGCCCTGCTGCACCGTCTCTTGCGGCCATTCCGGCTCGGCGTCGGCGGCCCGGTGGGCTCCGGCCGGCAGTGGCTCTCGTGGGTGGCGCTGGACGATCTCGTCTCGGCTGTTCTCTTCGCAATCGTCACCGACGAGCTCACCGGCCCGGTCAACGTGGTTGCGCCCGGCATCGTCACCAATCGCGAGCTCGCACGAACGCTCGGCCGCGTCCTGCGCCGGCCCGCCGTGCTGCCCCTGCCCGCCGCTGCGGCGCGGTTGGCGCTCGGCGAGCTCGCCGACGGCCTGCTCCTGGCCAGCCAGCGCGTAACACCGGTCGTGCTCACCGAGGCCGGCTACCGCTTCGCCTACCCGACCCTGGAGGGCGCGCTGCGCCACGTGCTCGGACGGTGAGTGACGCCTCCGTCGTTCTCTTCACGCGCGACCTGCGCGTCCACGACCACCCGGCGCTCCATGCGGCCGTCGCGGCCGGTGGCGCGGTGGTGCCGCTGTTCGTGCTCGATCCGGCCCTGCTCTCTTGGCACGCTCACCCCAACCGAGCCCGTTTCCTCTGTCAGTGCCTTGCCGACCTGCGCGAGAGCCTGAGGCGGCGCCGCGGAGACCTCGTGCTCCGCCGCGGCGACCCGGTGCGGGAGACCCTGCGGCTGGTACGCGCGACCGGGGCGCAAGTGGTGCACGCCGGCGACGACGTCAGCCCGTACGCGGCTGCGAGGTCGACCCAACTGCGCCAGGCCCTGGCCCGCCACGCCGCAAGCCTCGTGCTGCACCCGGGTGTCACGATCGTGCCTCCAGAGTCGCCGCGCACTGGTGCTGGAACCCACTACTCGCGCTTCACGCCGTTCTGGGAGAGCTGGTCACGGCTGCCACGGCGACCGCTGCTCCCCGCGCCCAGGCGGCTCGCGCTCCCACCGGAGCTTGAACCCGGAGGGCTGCCCGAGTGGCCCCAGCTGACGGCCGGCCCGGGTTCCCCGCACACTCTTGCAGGCGGTGAGAGTCGCGGACGCGCGAGGTTGGCGGCTTTCCTTCGCCACGGACTGGCCGCATACGGCGACGGTCGCGACCTTCTCGACAAGCCCGCCGCCGCACGGATCTCGGCCGACCTGCACTTCGGGACGCTCTCGCCCCTCGAGGTGGAGCGCCGGGCGCTCGCGGCAGGCGACGCCGGCGCTTTCGTCCGCCAGCTCTGCTGGCGCGACTTTCACCATCACACCGCGCTCGCCCACCCCGCTCTCCGCCACGTCGAGATCCGAGGGGGCCCGCGCGCCTGGCGTCGCGATGAGGCAGAGCTCGAGGCATGGCGCAGCGGGCGCACGGGCGTCCCGCTCGTGGATGCGGCCATGCGCCAGCTGCTCTCCGAGGGCACGATGCCGGGTCGTGCCCGGATGGTCGTGGCGTCGTTCCTCACGAAGTCGCTCCTTCACGACTGGCGGGAGGGGCTCGCGCACTTCGACGTGTGGCTGGTCGACGCCGACCACGCCAACAACGCTGCCAACTGGCAGTGGGCGGGCGGCACGGGCACGGACACCCGGCCCAACCGCATCCTCAACCCCGTCCGGCAGGCGGAGCGCTTCGACCCCGACGGTGCATACGTGCGCCGCTGGGTGCCGGAACTGCGGAAGCTCGACTCGCGGGCGATTCGACGGCCCTGGCTGCTCGGCAACGATGCGCTCGCCCGGCTCGGCTATCCGCGACCGCTCGTCGAACACGAGGAAGCCGTCGCGCGCTTCCGGGGAGCGACTCGCTGACTCCCCCCGTCCGCTATATTCGCTTCGAAGGGGAGTACCCCACACGGCTCCGTCGTCACTCCGGCCCAGCCACCCCAGGTGACCGGCCCGGCGAGCCGGCCCGCGCAGCGGGTGGGAGAGACCTTCTGTCGACAAGCACCTCGACCGAAGGAGCTCGACCGTGACCGTCTCACCCTGGATCTGGCTGGTGCTCTGCATCGTGATCGTCTCGCTGCTGGCGCTCGACCTGGTCGTCTTCGGGCGCGGAAGCGCCCCACCCACGTTGCGACGCTCGCTCGGCTGGAGCCTCGGCTGGACTGCGCTCGGGGCCGCTTTCGCCGTGGTTCTCGGCGCGTGGCAGGGCGCGCAGCCTGCGGAGGAGTATCTCGCCGGCTTCCTGATCGAGAAGAGCCTGTCCATGGACAACGTGTTCGTGTTCGCGCTCCTCTTCTCGTCCCTCGGGATCCCTCTCGCCCTTCGGCGGCGGGTGCTCTTCTTCGGGATCGTCGCCGCCATCGTGCTGCGGGCGGTGTTCATCGTCGCCGGGGCGGCGATTCTCGACGCGTTCCACGCCGCCCTCTACGTGTTCGGGGCGTTTCTCGTGCTCACCGGGGTGAAGATGGCCCTGCAGAAGGAGCATCAGGTCGACCCCGCGCAGAGCAAGACCCTGCGCCTGCTGGGCCGGATCGTCCCGCTGTCCACCGAGTACGACGGCGACCGGCTCGTCACGCGCCGTGACAACCGGCTCGTGGCCACCCCGCTCGTGGCCGCCTTCGTGCTGATCGCCGTCTTCGACATCATCTTCGCGGTCGACTCGATCCCCGCGATCTTTGCGATCACCAGCGACACCTTCGTCGTCTTTGCCGCGAATGCGTTCTCTCTGCTCGGTCTCGCCTCGCTCTACTTCGCACTCGACGGGATGGCTGACCGCTTCCGCTACCTGAAGACAGGTCTCGCTGCGATCCTCGTGGTGATCGGCGCGAAGATGCTCGCCACGGACCTCTGGAAGCCCCCGGTCTGGATGAGCCTGACCGCGATCGTTGCGCTGCTCGCGCTGTCGGTGGTGGCCTCACTCG
>JBJXGY010000024.1:0-2589 GCA_046160185.1 Gaiella sp.
TGGTACGTCGTCGAGGCAGATAACAAACGTTCGGCCCGCATCAACTGCATCGCGAACCTGCTCTCACAGGTGCCGTACGTCGTGCGCGAGCGTCCGCAGCTCGTGCTCCCCGAGCGGCAGCCTGACGAGGGCTACGTTCGGTCCGAGCGCTCGACGATGCGCTACGTCGAGGATCACGCCTCCACGCTGATCACCGGGTGAGCGACGACCCTCGCGGCGCGCCGGGTCGATCGGGGCGTGCAGCTGAAGCACCCGCTCGCTGCAGCCATCCGCATCGTGCGACCGCGTGTATCGTCGCCGCACTCGCACCACGGAGCAGCCGATAGATGGAAGCCGTCGATATCGCTACCCTGCCGCCCGGCGTCGATCTTGGGGCGTTCTTCGAGGTGCAGCGGGAGGCCGGCGCCCGCTTCTACGAGTCGTCGTCGGGTGCTCTGTGGACGCAGGGGTTCGGGGATCCAGAGACCGAGTACCGGGCGGTCCGACACCGAACGGGGCTGTGGGATGTCTCGTCCCTCGCCAAGTACCGCCTCGTCGGTCGTGACGTCTTGCCGGCGCTCGACCGCCTCACGACCCGTGCCATGCTCGGCGCCGAGGCCGGCACGGTGCGCTACGGGATGATCCTGAACGACGACGGGCTCATGCTCGACGAGGGGACCTCCCTGGTGCTGTCGACCGAGGAAGCCTTCCTCCTGGGCAACGACGCCGGCGATCGGTTCCTCGGGCACCTCGTGGACCGCACGACCCACCTCGACGTCCGGATCGAGCACGTCACGGCGCAGATCAGCAACATCTCGATCCAGGGTCCCGGATCTCTGGAGATCCTCTCCGGGCTGACGGACACCGACCTCGAAGCGTTGCGCTGGTTCAGGCTCCTGCCCGAGCCGATCGAACTGGCGGGGGTCCGAGGGCTCCTCGTCCGCGCCGGGTTCACCGGCGAGCGCGGCTACGAGTTCTATCTCCTCGACGGTCGCACCGGGGCCGAGCGGCTCTGGAACCGCATCGTCGAGGCGGGCGCCACCCCGTTCGGCTTCGACGCAGTCGACATGCTTCGGGTCGAAGCCGGCCTGGTGATGCGGAACAGGGAGTACGTCGCCGGTGCCACGAGCCCCTACGACCTGTCGTTCGACCGGTTCATCGATCTCGATCACGAGTTCGTCGGGCGGGACGCATGCGTGGCGACGGCCGCCGCACCGCCACGACGGCTGGTGACGCTGACGTTCGAGGGCGGGGAAGCGCTGGAGCGAGGCGCGAGGGTCAGCGCTCCCGCTGGACCGGTCGGCGTGGTGACGAGCGCGGTCGTCACGCCCGAGTATGGCCCGCTGGCGCTGGCGGTCGTTTCCACCGAGTGCTCAGCGGTAGGGACCCAGGTCTCGGTCGGCGAACGATCGGCAACCGTACGATCGCTCCCGATCTACGACTTCGACAGACGAAGGCCCCGCGCGGCCTGAGGAGGATGCCGTGAAGGATCGACCGCTGACGATTGTGTTCACGCCCGAGAGCGCCTACGGACCCACGAACAACTGCATCGGGATCGGCAAGATCCTGGAGCAACGAGGGCACCGGGTCGTGTTCACCTCGGAGTCCTCGTGGCAGGGCAAGCTCGAACCGCACGGCTTCGAGGAGCACCTCGTCGATCAGGCTCCCCCGCCGGAGGACGACCAGCCACAGAGCGCGGGCCAGTACTGGGCCGATTTCATGGCCGCCCTGGCCTCGGCGCTCCGCACCCCGACGATCGAGCAGCTGTCGACGGTGATCGAGCCGATCTTCGCATCGATGCTCGACGGAGCGACCTACTGCGAACCACAGCTTCGCGAGATCCTCGGCCGCGTGCAGCCCGACGTCATCGTCCAGGACAACGTCGCCGCCTTCCCCGCCCTGCTCACGCACGGGGCGCCCTGGGTGAAGATGGTGAGCTGCAACCCGCTGGAGATGAAAGACCCGGGGGTGGCGCCCGTGTTCAGCGGCTACCCGGATGACGACCGCACAGGTTGGGACGAGTTCCGTGCGGAGTACGAACGGTCGCATCGCGACACCTGGGAGCGCTTCAACGCGTTCGTGGTCGACGCGGGGGCGCCGCCGCTACCCGACCTCGAGTTCGTCCACGAATCGGACTACCTGAACATGTACGTGTTCCCGGAGGCGCTCGACTACAGGCGGGAGCGCCCGCTCCCACCCACCTGGCACCGGCTCGAGTCGAGCGTGCGCGAGACCGACGCGCCGTTCGAGGTGCCCGACGCGCTGCGCGAAGGATCTGGGGCGTTGGTGTACCTGTCGCTGGGGACATTGGGGTCGGCCGACGTCGAGCTGATGCGCCGGCTGGTCGAGGCGTTCGCCGAGTCACCGCATCGGTTCATCGTGTCGAAGGGGCCTCGCGCCGACGAGTTCGAGCTGGCCGACAACATGTGGGGCGCTGACGTCCTGCCGCAGACGACGATCATCCCGCTCTGCGACGTCGTGGTCACCCACGGTGGCAACAACACGACCACCGAGGCGATGCATTTCGGCAAGCCGATGGTCTTGCTCCCTGTGTTCTGGGATCAGCACGACAACGCGCAGCGCGTGCACGAGCTCGGCTTCGGCCAGCGC
>JBJXGY010000025.1:0-22353 GCA_046160185.1 Gaiella sp.
AGGGTCGGCGCGTCCAGCCACTGAAGATCGTCGACGGCGACGAGCATCGGTGACCGCACGGACAGCGCCCTGAGCAGGCCGACGACCCCGAGACCCACAGTCGTCGGATCGACACCTTTCGCGCTCCCCCGTAAACGGAGCGCCTGCGCGAGCGCGTCCTGCTGGACGTCGGGAAGATCTTCGAACGCAGCCTGGTCGACGCGGTGGAGAAGATCAGCCAGGCCGGCGAAGGCAAGGCGTCTTTCGGCTTCGGATGGCCTTGCCGTCAAGACGGTGTACCCGCGAGCTCGGGCCTCCTCGATCGCGACGGTCCAGATCGTGGTCTTCCCGATCCCCGGCTCACCTGAGAGCAGCAGCCCTGACGAACGCATCGCAGCGTCGTCGAGGAGGCGCCGGGCCTCCGCGGTCTCGCGTTTCCGGCCGATCACGGCCCCACTCATGCCCGCAGCACCCCTCCGAGGTCTGTGCGGCAAAGTATGGGGGTTCCCCAGTCGCGACGGAGGAAGACGGCGCCCACGCTTGCCCCATGGCAGGCCGTGTGGTTCACATCGGGGCTGCGGTGGGGGGTACCCCGGCGCCGCCTTCGCGCCCGGAGGACGCGAGACCACCGCCGGCTGCGCGCGCCGCGCGCCGCCCCGCGATCGTCGGTCGTGAGCCGGAGCTCGAAACCATCGGGCGCTGGTTCGACGGCCCGCAGCCCGCCCTACTCGAGATCGAGGGAGAGGCGGGCATCGGCAAGACGACGCTGTGGGAGGAGGCCGTCCGCGTCGCCCGTGACGCCGGCTGCCTCGTGCTCGCGGGCCGGCCGGCCGAGGTGGAGGCGACGGTGTCGTACGGTGCGCTCGCGAGCCTGGTGGAACCCGCGCTCGGGTTCGTCGATGACGAGGTGGCGGCGCCGCGGCTGCGAGCGCTCGAGGGCGCGTTGCGTCTCCGTGATATTCCGCTCTCGAGCCTCGACGAGACAGCGGTCGCGCTCGGGACGCTGTCGGTGCTGCGCGTGGCCACAACACAGCGGCGGGTGTTGGTCGCGATCGACGACGCGCAATGGCTCGATGCGTCGTCGCGGGCAGTCCTGACGTATGCCCTGCGGAACCTGCGACGGGGCGATGACGTGTTCGCGGTCGTTGCCACCCGCTCGAGCTCGGGGAGCGGGCCGCTCGCACTGGCCGGCTGTGATCTGGCGCTTGCGACAGTGCAGCTGAGACCGGGGCCGCTCAGCCTGGGGGCGCTCCATAGCCTCGTCCACGGCCGGCTCGACACGCCGCTTTCGCGTCCGAAACTGGTTCGGCTCCATGCGGTGAGCGGCGGCAATCCGCTGCACGCGATCGAACTGGCGCGAGTGCTTGCGCGGGCGGGGCCGAACCAGGACGCGATCGAGGTGCCCGGGTCACTGGCAGACGCCCTGCGGGCACGAATGGAGCCGCTGTCCCCGCGCGCGCGGAGGCTCCTCGTGGCGGTGGCCGCGGCCGGGAATCCGCGGCTGGAGCTGCTTGCCCACCTGGGGGTTGAAGCCGAAATCGACGAAGCGGTCGACCACGGTGTCCTCGTGCTCGTCGACGGCAGCGTCCGCTTCTCGCATCCGCTGCTCTCGTCGACCGTCTATGGAGATGCCGGCGAGCTCCTCCGTTCTCGGGTCCACCTTCAACTCGCGGAGCTCGCGGAGGCCGCGGAGGAACGTGCCCGGCACCTGGCGCTGGCCGGCGCGGGTCCAGACGCGGAGATCGCTGCCGCGCTCGAGGCCGCGGCGGAGGAAGCCTGTCGCCGTGGTGCGCACGCAACCGGAGCCGACCTGTTCGAGCGCGCCGCGAGTCTCACGCCCACGGATGGGGAGTCGGAGAGGGCCCGCCGGATGCTCTCGGCGGCCCGCGCGCATTACCGCGGCGGTGAGCCGGCGAGAGCCCGAACGCTGCTCGAGGTGGTCGCGGCGGGGCCTGCCCCGGTGCGATTCGAAGCGCTCTGCCAGCTCGGCGTGTTGCTCGACGAGACCGTCGGCGGTGATGCGCCGCTCGAGGCGTTCGAGCACGCGCTCCGAAGCGAAGACCCGGCTGTCGTCTCCCGGGCGCACCGCGGGCTCGCCCAAAGTCTCTCGTACGTCGGCACCGCCGACCAGGCGTGCACGCATGCCGACGCTGCCGTCCGCGCCGCGGAGTCTGCCGCCGACCGTGCCGTCCTGGTCTACGCGCTGGCGATGCAGGCGCTGGTGCGCAAGATGGCCGGGCACGCGGACTGGAGGCACCCTCTCAACCGGGGCTTGGCACTCGAAGCGAACGCGGAGCTCCCGGAGCTCGACGGATGCGCCAGCGGCTTCGCTGCCGATATCAGACGGCTTGCGCTGGAGTTCGACGAGGCCCGGGAAGGGTTCGAGCAGATGCTTGCGCGCGCTAGCGACCGCGGTGACGTGGGAACGGAGGCGTGGTGCAGATTCGGCCTCGCCGCCTGCGAGATCGCGGCCGGACGCTGGATCGCCGCCGCGCACCACGCGCGGGAGCTTTCCGACCTCGCCGAGCAAACGGGATTCCTGCGCCTCCCGGCGCTGCGCGTAGCCGCCTATCTCGCGTTGCTCCGGGGCGAGGTCGACAGGGCGCGGTCGCTCCTCGCCACGGCCGGTGCCGACGCCGAAGGGGGAGGTGAGCTCTTCAACCTCCGTGGTGCACTGCTGCTCGAGGGGCTGCTCGAGCTGTCTCTCGGTGACCCCGCAGCCGCGATCGCACCGCTCCGGCGCGCACGGCTGATCGCCGGGCAGATGTCGCTTGGCGAGCCGAGCCTGCTGCTGTTCATGCTGGACGAGGTCGAGGCCCTCGCGGCGACGGGCGACCCAGTGGGTGCAGCCGAGGTGCTTGGAGAGTTCAAGGAGCGCTGTGCTGCGAGCGACGCGCCTTGGCTTGCGCCTCTCGTCGAGCGGGCTCGGGGGCTGGTGAGCGCGGCCTTGCGCGATCTCGACGCAGCGATGGAGGCGCTCTCGGCCGCCGTCGAACTGGAGTCAGTGCTCCCCCTCCCTCTCGAGCGTGCCAGAACCCGCCTCGCGCTCGGCCGCGTGCTCAGGCGGGCTCAGCAGCGATCGGCCGCGCACGGGATGCTGACGTCGGCTCTCGAGCAGTTCGAGGAGCTCGGCGCGGCTCTCTGGGCGGAGCGGGCGCGCGAGGAGCTGGCCCGGATCGGGGGCCGCGCACCGTCGCGTCACGACCTGACGCCGACGGAGCAGCGGATCGCCGAGCTGGTCGCCGAGGGCCTGACCAACCGCGACGTCGCGTCGGCGCTGTTCGTGACCCCGAAGACCGTGGAATCGGCGCTGACCCGCATCTACCGCAAGCTCGGCGTCCGCTCGCGGACCGCACTGGCACGACATCTCGCCGAGCACGGCTGAGCAAACTGTGTGTGGGGCTGCGGTTTCGACTGCGGGGCGCGTCGCGAGAGAGCAAGCTCGGCGTCGGCCGGGGTCGACGAAGAGGGCTGTGAGCACCAGGCGCGAGGCGCTCAGCGGCGCGCGCGCCCGACCGCACCTAGGGCGTCAAGACCGCTCAAAGTTCTGTCGTCGCGCCCCGTCAGAGGAGATGACGGCCGCTCGCAAACTGTGGGGGTTTCCCGGCTGCGAAATTCCACGCTCACGGTGCACCTTGGACGCGACCTTCGCGGCATGTCACCGGACTCGAGCGACTGCAAGGGGGAACACCATGTACTCGAGACCTACGGCAGCGATAGGCCGGCCTTGCGTCCTCGTCTGGCTGTTTGCTGCGAGCTTCGCATCCTTCGTGGCGGCCGGCCCGGCTCTCGGGAGCGTTTACGAGCCTCCGCTCGAGCCTGAGCTTCCCGCCACGCAACCCCCTGAGCCACCGGTCGAGCAGCCTCCTGAGCCGCCGGTCGGGAACCCCCTCGAACCGCCGGTACTGGTGACCGCACCTCGCATCGCCGGCACGCCACACAAGGGCGAGCAGCTCACGTGTCGTACGGGCGAGTGGGTGGGCTCGCCCGCACAGGTCGAGGTGCAGTGGCTCCGGGGTGCAGCGACGGTTGTCTCCCGAACACGCGCAACGTACGTCGTGGTCGGTGCGGACGTCGGGCACATGCTTCGCTGTCTGGTCACCGCCTCGAACGAGGCCGGAAGCACGACGGCGTCGTCCCCGGCGGTCAACACGCGGAGGATCCCGGTCTCGTTCGAGCACGAGACGCGCCCCATACAGACCGGCCCGACACTTCGCTTTGCCGGTCGCGTGCGAACACAGCGGCCGGCGAGCGCCGGCATCGTGGACGTGCTCCGGGACGGCGTACGGATCGCGTGGGTTGCCCCGGGCCTGTACGGAGGCTTTCGCCTTGCAGCACCGTTGTACGGTCTCCTGCCCGGCCGGTACGACTTCGTGTTGCGCTTCACCCCGACCGATCGCCAGCAGCACGAGTCGACGCAGGAGCGTCTACGAGTCGCCGTCGAGACGCCGTCGACCTACCCGTTCCCTCGCTCTCCCTTCGAGCGCCGACCGACGCTCTTCGATCAGCTTCCCCGCTTCTGGAGCGACGGGTTCGCATGCTCGGTAGGTTGCAGGCCTGCCGCGGCGAGACCCGGCTGGCCACTCAAGCCGTTCGACCAGCAGCACCCCCTTCGCGCGGGCATCAACGAGCTCCGCGACTCGGGCTTCCACCTCGGCGTGGACATCCAGGCGCGCGGGTACTCCCCCGTCTACGCCATCGAGCCCGGTCGTGTGCGCATCCTGCAGGCATCGGGCGAAGGCGCGCGCGTCCAGGTCGGCAGCTTTATCTACTGGCATCTCAAGATCCTCGTCCGCGACGGTGAGTACGTCTCGGCCTATGCCAAGCCACTTGGCATCATCCTCCGGTTCACGCGGCACCTGCACCTCTCGGAGGTCGACGCGACCGGTCGCTACTTGAACCCGCTGCGGCCGGGCGGGCGCGTCCTAGAGCCGTGGGAGGATCGTGAGCCGCCGGTGATCGGACAACCGGAGTTCCACGCTGACGGAAGCGTGACGGTTGCCGCCTTCGACCCGCAGTCGTTCGTCGCGCGAACGAGCTACGAGACACCCGTTCTCGCGCCGTCCGCGCTCGCCTGGCGGTTGTATCTCGCGGACGGTCGCCCGCTGGCGCCGCTGAAATGGGTCTTCCGAGGATCGCACGTTCTCCCGGATGAGCTCATTCCGAGCGTGTTCACACCGTCCGCCCATCGGCCGGGCTACCTGTGCTTCGCCCTACGAGAGATCTGCGTGCCCGACTGGGAGTACCGCCTCGCGGCGAGCCGGGCGCAGCTCGGCGACCCGAAGGGCCGCCCACACCGGCTCACGATCTACGCGTGGGACTGGTTCGGGAACGTCACGGCGCGCGACGTCTGGCTCGCGAATCGGGATGCATCGTCAGAGGATCCGGCGTCCGGAGCACACACCAGCATCAACACGCTGGGCTCCCGCACGGCGCTTGCGCGGCATGTCGCGGGACGCGACTGAGCAAACTGTGGGGGTTTCCCGGTTTCGGCCGGGTGGCCGACGAGTCCACTGTAGGAATCGGAGCACCCGGTGTGCTTCCACCGTGAACCGAATTCCCACGGAGGAGGGGTCGTGTTCTACAAGAACATCGCGCGTGTCGGCGCCACCTTGGTGCTCGTTCTGCTGATCGCGGGCGTCGCGCAGGCGCCCGCATCCGGGCTGCGATCGACTGCAGCGTGCGGCACTGTGGTGGGGCCGGCATGGGAGAACCCGGCATTCAGCAAGAAGGGCAACAAGTGGGTGGTTAACGCGAAAGGCGTTCCGTGCGCGTTCGCGAGGACGACCGCCAAGAGGCTCATGAAGACCCTTTGGCGGGGTGAGGCCGGGACAAGGCTCCGCGGGCCGGCGGGGTGGAGTTGCCTGCCGACACTGGCCAGCACGGTGGGCTCGAAGGGGACGCCTGGTAACTGCCGGAATGGCAGCAAGACGTTCTGGTGGGCACCCGCCTCGTGACGACGGCTGCTACCCATGACCGACCGGGAAGTCGGGTCAGCGTTGTTTCTGCTCGTGACGCCGAAGACCGTGGAATCGGCGCTGCCCCGCGTCTACCGCAAGCTGGGCGTCCGCTCGCGCACCGCACTGGCACGGCATCTCGTGGAGGACGGCTGAGCAAACTGTGGGGGTTTCCCGGTTTCGGCCGGGGAGTCTGGGGCCCAAGCTCGTGTGCGTGCTGACATCCCTCTTCAGGCCGGAGTTGTCGGAATGAGCATCGGACGCGCGCTAGACGATGTCGCGCGCGCTCTCGGCGAGCCGATGCCGCGCCGAAGGGCAGTGCGCCTCATGATGACCTCGCTTGCGGCGCTGGCTCTCCCCGGCGTGTCCCCGCGTGCGACGGGCGCCGCGACGAGACCCGAGAGGCGAGGTGGCCCTGCCGTCGACAAGTGCCCGAACGGCACCGAGTGCACGAGTCCTGACAAGTGCTGCCCGAAACCGAACGTGAGGGGCGGCTTTAACTGTCACCAGCCGGAAAAAGGCGAGCATTGCTGCGCTGGGAACGCTATCTGCACGGGCAAGGAGATACCCGACAGGCACCGGTGCGTCGTCATCGAGAGCGCGGGCTACTGCGTCCCAGACTGCCAGCTCACCCACGGCCGGGACTGGCAGGACTGCGGACTAGCCTGCTGCTCACCTCAACAGGAGTGCAAGGCCGGGAAGTGCGTGGCCAAGTGCCCGGACGGTCGACCTCGGTGCGGATCGATGTGCTGTCGCGCCGGCAGGAAGTGCTCCTTCTCGAATGGGAAGCGGATGTGCTGCCCGACCGACAGGATCGTGAACCAGCTGTGGAAAGGGCAGTCATACCGCTTCTGCTGCCCCGAGCGGACGGAGGTCGTCCGTGGCCCGCAGATCCATGGTGGTGAGGCCTGCTGTCCCGTGGGCGCGAGCGGCCGGCTGGGCGTTGGTCGAGACTGCTGCAATATCACGCCAGATGGCGACGATGATCTCGTGCCGCTCACCCCGAAGAACACGAAGAACGGGCTCGGTCGTCTCGGGGTCTTCTGTGTCAACGCGAAGAAGACCAAGCTCTAGGACGGGGACGCGGATGGACAAGGCGCAGAACACTCTCGAGCCTGAAGCCCGCGGATGACCGCCTCCCGCTCTTCGACGATCTCGCCCGCACGCTGGCGGAGCCGATGCCGCGGCGCCGTGCGATGTGCGTGCCCTAGTTGGATGGCAGGCGCGCGTGTCCCGGCTCGGTGCGCCTGACCTGATCGGCAGGCTGAGCAAACTGTGGGGGTTTCCTGGTTTCGGCCGGAACGCCGGCAGCCCAGGCTTTCGGGAGTGACGACACACGTGAGGAGGCCTGAATGAACGTTGCGGTGTTGACCGCCTCGCTGGCTCTGGCCGCAGTCTTCGCTGTCGCCGGTTCCGGCAAACTGCGCGACCCGCGCGGTTCGCGCGAGGCGACGAGAGCGTTCGGCGTGCCACGACCCCTGGTGGGCGCGGTCGCGATCGGGTTGCCTGTATTCGAGATCGCGGTCGCACTGCTGTTTCTTCCGGTCGCCACGCGCTGGTGGGCCGCGGTTTCGGCGCTCGCTCTGCTGGTCATCTTCTGCGCTGCCATCGCACGAGCCATGGCTCGGGGCGAGGCGCCGGAGTGCCGCTGCTTCGGGCAACTCCATTCCGCGCCTGCAGGCTGGTCGACCCTCGCCCGGAACGCGGTGCTGGCGGCAGCCGCGGTGTTCGTCGTGGCCCAAGGAAACCACCCAGGCGCCAGCGTGTTCGCGTGGATGAGCGACCTGGACGGCCTCGCCTGGGGACTGCTCGCCCTCGGCCTGGCGCTGGCAACGGTCACTGCCGTCGGTGGCTACGCAGTCGTGCACGTGCTGCGCAGCTACGGCCGGGTGCTCCTCCGGCTGGAGGTCATCGAGGAGCGTTTGCGCTCCGCGGGGTTCGAGCTCGAGGAACTGGACGCGATGCCGCAGCTGGGGCTCGAGCCCGGCACACCGGCTCCCGTGTTCTGGCTGCCGTCACTCGACGGCGACCGGGTTGCGCTGGGCGACCTGCTGCAGCCCGGCAGTCCGTTGCTGGCGCTGTTCACGAGCCCGACGTGCGGGCCGTGCAAGGTGCTGCTGCCCGAGGTCGCGCGCTGGCAGCGCGACCATGCCGACGAGTTGACGGTCGTGTTGCTCAGCGACGGCGATCCTGAGTCGATCCGCGCCGAGGCAGCCGAGTACGGGTTGGAGCACGTCCTCATCGACGAGAACCACGGGGCATATGAGGCGTTCCAGGCGAACGGCACGCCGAGCGCCGTCCTGATCGCCGACGACGGGATGATCGCGTCGTGGCTCGCCGCGGGCGGTGACTGGATCGAGAGCCTGGTCGAGCAGGCGATCGCCGGCCTGGGACGGTCGCCGGGATTGCCCGTCGGGTCGGTAGCACCCTCCGTCCCCCTCGCGACGATAGGCGGGGAGACGCACTCGGTCGCCGAGGTCGTGAGCGGGCCGACGGTCGTTCTCTTCTGGAACCCGGGCTGCGGGTACTGCCGCGCGATGCACGACGACGTCAGACGCTGGGAGCAGGAACCGCCGGCCGGCGCACCCGCGCTGCTCGTCGTATCCTCCGGCGCCGCCGAGGATGTCAAGGCCGAGGGGTTCGCGGCGACAGTGCTGCTCGATCCAGAGTGGGCGCTCGCGACCGAGTTCGGCGCGGATGGCACACCGATGGCGGTGCTCGTGGACGGCGGCGCCCGCATCGTGCGACCTACCGTCACGGGGGCGGCGGCGGCGCTCGAACTGCTCGGCGCGTCAGCGCTCTCGGCCGCCTGACAGCGACGGAGTCGCGCGGTCACCAGCCGATCCCAGGCGCAGGCCCGGCACGACGGGTCAGCCGCGCGTGCGTCACCGGCGCGGGCCGAGCGTGTCCCCACCAGCGCGGCGAGCAAAGTGTGGGGGTTTCCTGGTTTCGAGCGCCACTCCCCGAGATGCACGCTCAACGGGATGCCGAGATTCCTCGTCGAGTCGTACGCGGCGGTCTCACCGGACGCCTTCGGTGACGCCTGCGAGCGGGCACGGCTGACCGCACAGGCCGGGGCCGGCGTCCACTACGTCGACACGACCTATCTGCCCGATGACGAGACCGTCTTCCACCTGTTCGACGCCCCGTCCGCGGAGGCGCTCGACAAGGCGGGACGGCAGGCCGGGCTCCAGTTCGAGCGCATCGTGCAAGCGGTCACCGACGTGACCGACCAACGAAAGGAGAGCAAGAGATGACCATGCGCAAGGCAACCAGGCCGAGACTTCCAAGTCGAGCCTCACAGGTGGTGATCGCACTCGTCGTGCTCGTGGCCTTCGGAACGCTCGCCGTCGCAGCCACCGCGAGCCGGCAGGCAGCGACAGCCGGAACGGCTCAGCTGCAAGCCGGGCCTGTCTTCAAGCAGGTCGGCAGCTGGGGCAAGCTCGGCTCCGGGAACGGCCAGTTCCTATCGAATGCTTACGGGCTCGCAACCGACAGATCGGGCAATGTGTACGTCGCCGACACCGACAACTTTCGGATCCAGGTCTTCACGGCGAAGGGCGGGTTCAAGGCAGTGCACGCGTTCGTCAAGTCGGAGAGCGTGCAGGACGTCGCCGTGGATACGGACGGCTCGGTCTGGGGCACCGCACTCCAGGCCGGCCAGGCGAGGAACTTCGGTGGCTCTGGCGCGACGATCGCGACACCCAAGCAGGCGCTCGGGATCGCTGTCGACGCGAACGGCAACGTGTACGTTGCGACGGCGGGCGACAACATCCAGTCGGTCATCCGCTACGAGAAGGGGGCGTCCGGTTACACACCGGCGAAGACGATCGGCGGTCTCGCCGATCCCGGTGACGTCGAGGTCTCAGCCGACGGGTCGGTCTACGTGGTCGACGGCCTCACCGTCAAGCGCTTCGTGGGCGATCGCCCGGTGAAGACGATCAAGGGCGGTGCCAGCAAGCCGCTCGGGATCGGCGTCGACCTCGACTGCAACCTCTGGATGACGAACATCTCGCAGCGCAACTTGACCCGCGTCTCGCCGAGCGGGAAGGTGCTCGGCACTGCAACCTCCAGCGACCTGATCGCGCAGGACGTGGCCGTCGGCCCGAAGGGCGATCTCTATGCATACGACTCCGGTAAGCACTCGGTCATCCACTTCGCCGAGGACCGCTCGAAGCCGGGCACCGCTGCTGTGCCGGGGCGGATCACCGTGTCGGGTGGGGTGGCGAAGATCAAGTACGCACTGTCAGGAATCGCCTGCCCGGCCGAGGTCGCTGCCACGGCGACACTGACGGGCGCAGGCGTCTCCGGTAAGGCCGCGGTCAAGGTGGCTGCCGGCAAGGCGACCGTGATCTCGATTCCGGTCAAGGCGGCGAAGGGCGAGAAGTCCGCCGTGTTCAAGATCGTGCTCAAGACGAACGGCCGCCCCACGACCGAGACGAAGAGCGTCAAGGTCAGCGTGCGGTAGTTACAGACTCATCGTGAGGGGGCGGTCGACTCGCGGCCGCCCCCCGGCAGGCGCCCGAGCGCGCCGACGACTACGATCTGCTCGACACCCGGCTGCCCGAGGAGGTGACTTCGATGACCCGACCTGTCCCGGCCGCGTTCTCGCAGCACGTTCTCGGCTGCCGTCGCTGATCGGGGGCGGCTCTAGCTGCGAATCGCCGCGGCCCCCTTCGCTCAGAGGAGAAGCACGTGACGCAGCAACCCCCTGTCCGCGTCGGAGAGGTTCATGTCGAGCAGGCCGGAGCTGGCGACCCCGTCGTCTTCCTCCACGCCGGCATCGCCGACACCCGGATGTGGGAGCCCCAGTGGCACACCTGGGCTTCCCGGTTTCACCTGATCGGCATCGACCGCCGCGGGTACGGACGGTCTGATGCACCCCACGGCACCCACGCGCACGCGGCCGACGTGGTGGCCGTGCTCGACGCGCTCGGGCTCGACCGCGTCGCCGTCGTCGGCGCCTCCTTTGGAGGGCTCGTTGCGCTCGACCTCGCCGCCGCGCACCCGGAGCGGGTGGCCAGGCTCGCCCTGGCCGCGCCGGCGCTTCCCGACCAGGAGTGGTCGGGCGAGATGCGGGCCTACCACGATGAGGAGGAGCGGCTCTGGGAGGCGGGTGAGCTCGACGGTGCGACCGAGCTCAACGTCCGTTTCTGGCTGCCCGGGGCGGCGCCGGCTGTGCAGGCGGCGATCCGCGAGCAGCAGCGGTTGGCCTTCGCCAAGGAGGGCGACGCCGAGAGCGTGTTCCTCACCGAGGACATCCCGGCGGCCCTCGACACGATCTCGGCGCCGACATTGGTGGTGGTCGGTGCGCGCGACAAGGCCGACTTCTGGGCGATCGCCGAGCGGGTGGCCTCGGCTATACCCGGCGCGCGCCTCGCCGTCGTCGACGAGGCCTCGCACCTGCCGAGCCTCGAACGGCCGGAGGCGTTCGAGCAGGAAGTCCTGCCGTTCCTGCTCGCACAGAACGGACTTGCCGGCGGGGGCGGGCGCATGTAGGCCTCCTGGCGTGAGCGGCTCACCTGCCTCGAGGCTCGACCCCCTCGACGTCGTGAGAGAGCCGCGGCCCGTGCAGCGGGTGGCGGTTCTCTCCGACGTCCACGGGAACGCGGTGGCGCTGGAGGCGGTGCTGGACGAGGTCGCCTCGGCCAGGGTCGAGCTGATCGTGTTCGGAGGCGATCTCTCCTGGGGGCCGCTCCCGCGCGCGACCATCGACCTTGTGCGAGACCTCGGGCAGGCGAGGTTCGTCCGCGGGAACTCCGAGCGGGCGCTGCTCGAGCTCGCCGGCGGCCTCGCCCACGAGCCAACCGAGCGCGAGCGGTGGATGCTTGGCGCCCACACGTCCGACGACATCGCCTTCGTGCGCCGCTTCGTGCCGCAGCTCGTTGTGCAGATCGCGGGCTTGGGCGCCACCGGGTTCGTGCACGGGTCGCCCCGAAGCGACGAGGAATGCGTCACTCCGCGCACCCCCGCCGAGCGGGTAACTGCGTTCAGCGAAGGCGTGGCGGAGCGAGTGCTCGTCTCGGCGCACATCCACGTGCAGTTCGATCGGGAGATCGGGGGGATTCGCTCACTCAACCCCGGCAGTGTCGGCCTGCCCTACGAGGGCTCGCCCGGCGCGCGCTGGGCGCTCCTCGGCCCGGACGTCGAACACCGGACGACGGTGTACGACGTGGAGCGTGCCGTCCGGCTCTACGGGGAGACGGACGACCCGCGCCGCGCGCTGATGATCGAGATCCTGACCGAGCCGCCGACGAGCGAGGAGGCGATCACGGATGCAGAAGACCGCGTGTTCGCCGGCTGATCAGCGCACTGCCGACCGTGTGTGATGGAGGCGAACGGGAGTCGGCGCCGAGAGGGTGGGCGCAGGCTCTTTGCCGGCCACGAGATCGTCGAGCTCCTGGGTCTCTCTGGGCCGCAGCTGACACGACGCGGCGTTGAGCAGGGCGAGGATCTCGTCCGCCTGGCGGTTGACCCGGCTCCGGCTGCCGGTGCGCTCGGCGGCCGTCCGCCCGCGGCGCCGGTCGTGGATCACGGCACGGAGCTCACGGAGCTGACGCTCGGTGAGCACGGCCGTACACTCGTCGATCATCTCGAGCAGCGACGCCCGGAAGTCGTGGAGCCGCCTTTGACCGGTCGCGCTGCTCATCGGTGGCGGTAGACGATGCGGCCGCGGTTCAGGTCATACGTCGAAAGCTGCAGCACGACCTTGTCCCCTGGGGCCATGCGGATGCGGTAGCGCCGCATCTTGCCAGCCGTGTACGCGATCAGCTCGTGCCCGTTCTCGAGCACGACGCGGAACATCCCGCCGCCGAGCGCCTCGAGTACCTCTCCGTCCATTTCGAGTTTTTCTTCGACGGCGATGACGTCCTCCTTGGCTGGCACCGGCTGCGGCCCTGCTCGGCAGGGCGCGTCCGGCGTGTGGATGGATTCCGACCGGGCGCGGCCCCTCGCGAGGAGAAGCCGCGCCCGGCGGTGGGTCTCAGCCCGCGCGGGGCTCAGATCACCTGGACGTTGATCGCCTCGGGGCCCTTCTGTCCCTCGCGGGACTCGTACTCGACCTTCGCGTTCTCGGCGAGCGACTTGAAGCCGTTGCCGGCGATGTTCGTGTGATGGACGAACAGATCCTTGCCGCCGTCTTCAGGCGCGATGAAGCCGTAGCCCTTCGCGTCGTTGAACCACTTGACAGTTCCGGTAGCCATGAAATTACCTCCTCTCTGCACTGACGAACGTGTAGAGGGGGCCTTGACTCCCGGTACTCGCTCTTGATTGACAAGTGCAATTGTAGCTTACGGATGCCCTCCGCGCCGCCCCGCGCCCGGGAGAGGTGGCACGAACCAATCGAGTACCGTAAGCGGCGTGTCAGGGCCGACCGCGTACGCGGGTTTCTTCGATGAGGCGGTGGCTGCCGTCTATGACGAGGACGAGTCGGGCGCGTTCGCTCCAGCGACGGTGACCGCGATCGTGGACAGGCTTGCGGCGCTGGCCGGTAGCGGAGACGCGCTCGAGTTTGCCGTCGGTACCGGCCGCATCGCGTTGCCGCTGGCGGCGCGTGGTGTTCGGGTCGCCGGCATCGACGACTCGCCCGCGATGGTCGAGCGGCTCCGCACGAAGGCGGGCGCCGGCACAGTGGAGGTCGTGATCGGAGACATGGCGACCACTCGCGCAGCCGGTGAGTTCGCCGTCGTCTACCTCGTCTTCAACACCATCTTCAACCTCGTCACGCAGGAGGCCCAGATCGCCTGCTTCGAGAACGCGGCCGCGCACCTGCGCCGCGGCGGACGGTTTGTGGTCGAGACGATGGTGCCCGAGCTGCAACGCCTTCCGATCGGTCAGACGATCGTCCCGTTTCGTGCCGACGAGACCGGGCTCTCCTTCGACGTCTACGACGTCGTGACGCAGCGCCTCAGCTCGCAGCACTACACTTTCCGGCCGGGCGGGGTCGACGCGCACCCGGTCGAGTTCCGCTACGCCTGGCCCGCCGAGCTCGACCTGATGGCGCGCATCGCCGGTCTGTCCCTGGAGAGCCGGGACGGTGGCTGGCGGGGTGAGCCGTTCACCGCGCTCAGCTCGACGCATGTGTCGGTGTACGTGAAGCGCTGAGTGCCACGCGGCAGAAGTGCACGCGCCGCACGTAGACGCCGGGGTGACTCGGTCAGTCCGGACGGGGGAGACGCGCGAGCACAACCCCCAGACGCTGCCGCGTCGGCTCCCGATGTTTCTCCGGCATGAGATCGACGCCGAGCAGCAACTGGTCCGCCTCGACGAGCCCGGCGGCGATCGCGTCGACAGCGAACTCGAGGTCGTGCGGCCTTCCCGCCGCGAGTTTCGCCAGCACCAGGTCAGCAGTGCTCATGCACCACGCGACAAACGTCCCTTCCTTCGGTCTGATCCGCGGCAGTTCGAGCCTGACGCGGCGCCCCTCCCAGCCGGCCGGCGCGATCGGCGTCTCGGGACCCACCCCGTGGGCGTAGTACGCGTACGTGTCGTGGAATCGTGAGCCCTCCCCGATCGCGCCGTCGATCTCGTCTGCACGACCGGGGTCGGTGGCGGGGTAGACGTCCACCTCCATTGACACCAGGAGGGAACTCGGCGCGTCCGGGTGTCGGCCCAGGAGGGCCTGGCTGCCGATAACGACGAGATCGTCCCGAACGATGTCGGCGGCGGCTTTGAGTACGTGCTCGAACTCGTGTCGCTTCACGACGCGGCCCTGCGCTCGACCGCTTCCACCAGGTGCCGTCGCTCCTGCTGTGTAAGCGCACCGGCGAATGGAGAGGTTTGGCGGAGCTCTCGCGCGCGGGGGGTGTCCGCAGCGATCGTCTTCGCGATCTCGTCGAGCGGCCGCGCGAGGACGCTCCGCCACTGCTTGGCCCAGGTGGGATGGAGACGCCCCGATTCGATCCAACGCTCGAGTCGTCGCTGCGCGTCGCCGACCAGGTCGGGATCGAGGCGTTCCCCGATAAGCCTGTGGTACGCAAGCGACTGCAGTTCCGCGACGCGATGTCCGCGCGGGCGCTTTGGTGGGAGCAGCCTGTTGATGTCGATCGCGTCCTGTGCAGCCCGGTTACGTTCGCGGATGACACGTGACAGCGGCCGCTCGCTCCCGTGCGCTCGCGCCTCTGCAACGTCCCCGAGGAGGTCAAGCAACTCCGCTAGCGGGATCACCCGTCGCCCCTCAGGGGACATCACCGACGCCACCTCGCCATTGTCGAGCCACCGTCGTAGCGCGGGCTGGCTGATCCCGAGCAAGCGGGAAGCATCCGCCGGCCGCACCGTGGAGCCGATGGAGTCTCGAAGGAACTCGATCACGGCGTCGACCTCGGCTCGATCGGAAGGGCTCAGGCGCGCGCGAAGCCTCCGCAGCCGAAGCATGTTCGCGACGACAGCGTCGATCGTGTGTCGTTGATAAGCCACTCATTGAGAGTAGCGGTTGTTTGTGAAAATCGCCAATACATGAATGTTAGTAAGTTTAACTTTATGCTCCAGGGATTGAAGTTACTCTGAGGGCGTGTTCGCGCACCCTCAGCCGTCCAGCTCGATCCCGCGTTGACGGAGCTGCGCGATCGTGTTCTCGCGCCAGCGGTTCGTCGACGGAGAGAACGGGACGAACGCGACCGTTCCGCCCTCAGGGGTGCGCACGCGGTAGTGCCCGCCGCCGGATCGCTCGACGACGAGCCCCGAGCGCTCGAGACGCTTGACGAACGCCTTGACGTCCTTGTTCACGGGAGGACGGTGCCGTCGCCCGCTACGCGGGCACCGTCTGCTCGAGCTCTGCGCCCCAGCTCCCCGCGGCGGCGCGCGAGTTCATCCGCGCCCGGTGGAGGAAGGCTGCCTGTGCGGCCTCTACGTTGGCCGGTTCGCCCTGCCACGCCTGCAGCGCGGACGCCTGCAGTGCGCGCCCGTACGAGAACGACAGCGGCCACGGGCCGCCGGCACGGTTGATCGCGTCGAGATTCTCGGTCGCCTGGAGCTCGCTCTGACCGCCCGACAGGAAGACGATGCCCGGCACTTCCGCCGGCACGTGCCTGCGCAAGCAGGCCACGGTCAGCTCCGCGACGCGGTCGGGGGGATCCTGCACCTGGCAGCCCTTGCCGGCGATCACCATGTTCGGCTTCAGCAGCGTGCCGCGCAGATCGACGCCTTGTGTGAAGAGCTCGTCGTAGGTCGCGTGGAGGGTACGGCTGGTGACCTCGTCGCAGGCCTCGATCGAGTTGTCCGCGTCCATCAGCACCTCGGGCTCGACGATGGGCACGAGTCCGGCCTCCTGGCACAGTGCGGCGTAGCGCGCCAGGGCGTGCGCGTTCGCGCGTATGCACGCGTCGGTCGGGATGCCGTCGCCGATGGTGATCACCGCGCGCCACTTCGCGAAGCGCGCTCCGAGCGTGACGTACTGCTCGAGCCGCGCGCGGAGTCCGTCGAGGCCCTCGGTCACCTTCTCGCCGGGACGGCCGGCGAGGTCGTGCGCGCCGGTGTCGACCTTGATCCCGGGCACGACGCCCTTCGCTGCAAGCAGCTCGGCAAGAGGCGTGCCGTCGTCCGAGGTCTGGCGGATCGTCTCGTCGTAGAGGATGACCCCGCCGATGTGCTCCTCCATCCCGATGGTCGTGAAGAGGAGGTTCCGGTATGCCCGGCGGCTCTCCTCGGTCGACTCGGCGCCGATCGAGTCGAATCGCTTCTTGATCGTCCCGGTGGACTCGTCCGCCGCGAGGATCCCCTTGTGCGCGGTGACGATCGCGGTCGCGGTCTCGTACAGCTCCTGCGGTGCCATGACGCATGCCTCCTCTGTGTTGCGGTCCGCCTCCATCGTAAGGCTCCGCGCGCCGGGCCTCCGCTACATGATCGACTCGGAGGAGTCTCGTGCTCGCCTGGTCTCGGCCTCGCGAAGCTCGATGCGCCGGATCTTCCCGGTGAGAGTCTTGGGCAGGTCGTCGACGAACTCGATCTTACGCGGGTAGGCGTAGGCGGAGAGCCTGGCGCGCACGAACGACTGGATCTCGCGGGCCAGTTCGCCCGTCGGTTCGGTGCCGGGTAGAACGCGTACGAATGCCTTCACGATGTGGCCGCGTAACTCGTCGGGGGAGGCGACGGCAGCGGCCTCGATGACCTGAGGATGGGCGATGAGCGCGGATTCGACCTCGAACGGGCCGATGCGATAGCCGGCGGAGATGATCACGTCGTCGTTGCGTCCCTCGTACCAGACGTAGCCGTCGTCGTCTTCCCGGGCGACGTCGCGTGTGTGGAACCAGTCGCCGCCGAACACGAGCCGCGAGTCCTCGTCCCGGTTCCAGTAGCCGAGCGGGTAGTGGGGGTTGGTGCGCGCGCGCAAGCAGATCTCGCCCGTCTCGCCGGCCGGCACCGGCTGTTCGTCGCCGTCGAGCAAGGCGATCTCCCAGCCGGGGGTGGGCTTGCCCATCGAGCCGGGGCGGATCTCCATCGTGGGATAGTTGGCGCACAACGGATAGCTCTCCGAGAGGCCGTAGAAGTCCATCACCGGGATCTCGAACTGCCGCGTGAACCAGCTGATCACCTCCGGGTTGAGCGGCTCCCCGGCCCCGCAGGCAAGCCTGAGCGAGATGCCGGGATAGCGATCCGAGATCTCTCCGAGCGCGGCCATCGCCCGCAGCGCGGTCGGTGTCGCGAACAGGTTCTTGACCTTGTACTTCTCGAGCACGTAGAGCGTCTGCGCCGGGTCGTAGCCGCCCTTGCGCGCGAAGACCGCGATCGGCGCCCCGAAGCGCCACGGCCCCAGGATGCCGGGGATGATTCCGGCTATCCAGGCCCATTCGCCGGTCGAGTGGAACACCTCGTCGTCACGCACGTCGTGCACGAGCTCGAATTCGTTGTGGGCGAGCAGGTAGCGGTGCGCGTGCACGATGCCCTTCGCGAGCCCGGTCGTGCCGGAGGTGTAGTAGATCTGAGCGGCCTGATCGGCCGGGGTTCGGAGTGTCTCGCAGCGGTCGGGGGCCCGCGCGACCGCGCGGCCGAACTCCTCGTCGACGACGAGCACGTGCTCCAGTTGCGGCAGCTCGTCGCGGACGCGATCGATCCGTTCGCGGTTGGCGGCATCGGTCACGATCACCTTCGCCGAGCAGTCCCGCAGCCGGTGCACGATCGAGTCGTCGCCGTAGAGGATGGAGAGCGACAAAAGCACGCCGCCCAGCTTGTACGTGGCGAGAAACGCGGCGGCGGCCTCGGGGAGCGGCGGCAGCATGACGGCGACGCGGTCGCCCTCGCCGACGCCGCAAGCGCGAAGCGCGTTCGCCGTGCGATTCGTGAGCGCCTGCATGTCGCCGAAGGTGAGCGTGCGCTCGTTTCCCTCCCAGTCCTCCCAGAACATCGCCGGCCGGGAAGGCTCGTGCTTGTCGAGCACGTCGGCTGCGATGTTGTAGCGCTGCGGCACCCGCCACCGGAAAGCCTTCCGCATCTCCTCGTACGCGGCCGGGTGCCACTGCCGGTGTGTGCCTGTGTGCGCGATCTCGGCTGCCATCGTAGGCCTTCTCCCCGCCGATTGTGTTGCGCGACGGTGCGGCTCGACCTGCTGAGGCGGAGGTGCCCGCAGCACGTCCGCCGTTCTCGCGAGCGGGGCCGTGCCCACTGGGTCTCCACCCAGCGGTTCGTTCAAGCCGAGTCGCTGAACTACAATTGGACGGATGCGTTTCACAGCTGCGATTACGCACGAGGCTCCGTGGTACGTTGCTCGCTGCCTTGATGTCGAGGTTGCCAGCCAAGGCGCGAATGTCGAGGAGGCGCTCGCCAACCTCCGCGAGGCTCTCGAGCTCTACTTCGAGGACGCTCCGATCCCGGATCTCTCTGAGCCGCCGATTATCGCGTCCGTCGAGATCGCTGCGTGAGCCCACGCCTCCCCGTCGTCTCAGGACAGGGGGCGGTGCGAGCGCTGCGAGCGGCAGGTTTCGAGCAGATCAGCCAACGAGGAAGTCACCTCAAGCTCCGAAACCTCGAAGGCCGGACGGCAATCGTGCCGATGCACCGAGAACTCGCTCCCGGCACGCTGCGCTCCCATCCTCCGCCAAGCAGGATTGACCGTCGACGAGTTCAGCAGCCTGCTCTGATCGACGAAGCAAGCCCGATAGGCTGGTTCGAGTTAGGCGAGCGAGTTCGCCTCGAAGTGGACCTAACAAGACAGCTTGCAAACCCCCCGCTGCCACTCGTTCGGGTTCTAGAGATGAGACAGCGGCCGAGAACCGCCTGAGAGCAGAGTCCTCGCAAACGCCCTGCTAGTGACTAATGATACGACAGCACGAGGCGGAGGTCCAGACCCGTCCTGGTCACGTCCCGTCAAGTGGCGTATGAGGCTGAGCGTGTCATCCTCGCTTGACGATCATGCTGCTGCCGCGAGGCGATCACCTCCTTGGGGGTTCGTCGTCTGGGTCGGCGAGGACGGCGCCGACGAGGCGGATCACGGAGGGCCGGTCGGGGAAGACGCCTACGACGTGGGTGCGGCGGCGGATCTCCGTGTTCAAGCGTTCGAGCGGGTTGTTCGACCAGATCTGGCGCCAGTGCTCCTTGGGGAGGCCGGTGCAGCGAGCAGATCAGCGGCCACCTCGTCGAGGAGGCTCGGCCGCGTCGGGGAAGCGTTCTGAAGCCCGGCGACGACGCGTGCGTGCTGCTCGTGCACGGTGCTGGCGTCGGGCTGAGCGAAGATCGTGCGCACCGTCGTCGCCACGAACGACTGGGCGCTCTTGGGCACCCGCGTCAACAGGTTGCGCATGAAGTGGGTGCGGCAGCGCTGCCAGGCCGCTCCAGGGAGAATCGAGGCGATCGCGTCGACGAGACCGGGGTGGGCGTCCGAGCTGGCCAGCTTGACGCCTGTGAGGCCGCGGGCGACGAGACCACGGATGACCGCGAGCCAGGCCGCGCCGTCCTCGGAGGTGACGACATCGAGGCCCAACGACTCGCGGAAGCCGTCCCGGTTGACGCCGACCGCGTGGACGACGCAGACGTTGACGGTGCGGCCGCCCTCGCGACACTTCACCACCAACGCATCCAGCGTCAGGTACAAGCAACGCTGTACGCGCCACTGTCCGAAAAATCCAACGCACTGATGCCTGTAGTTCGCGACAACTACGGATCCAGACGGATTCTGGGGGCGTACCGAAAACACCCCGCGCTGCCTTCGCCGCCCAAAAGCCGACCTAGAAGGCGTGGATCTCGGTCAACTGCTCCTGCCCTATTGAGCGCGGGCAGATCGAAACAGTACTTCGCCTTGCCTTGGGTAATGATCGCCCATGGAACAAGTTCGGCCCATTCAGCGCGGGACTCAATGGTACATAGATAGACGCCGTAGACGCTGAAACCCTCCGGCGTCGGATCCTGCCAAACGCAATCTGAGACGGATGCCTGCTGAACTCCGCCACCGGCAAGGTACTCAACCACGGCTTCCTCGGCTCGCGAGCTCGAACCCGTGCTGGAGCAGCCCGCCAGACAAAGGGATATGAGCACAGTCCACAAACGCCTGGAGCTTTTGTCTGACTTCATTTTCTCACGACCGCATCTTTCGCCGTCTCCCCGTATTGACCACGACGATATTGTTCTGTTGATCTAGCACCCATAAGCTCGAACCCTTTGCAGTATGACCTGGGCGCGTGGCCGCGAGAAGCAAGGCCGCGATTCGTCGATCCAGCTCCTTTCCACTGTTGCCATTCTTTATCAGGGTCTGCACCAGACGCACGCCGACCATGTCGTTGTGTAAGTCCATGCGCTTTGCCGCCTTGGCCGCACGACTCCCGGGGTGATCCGCCTCCCTGAGACGACCAAAAAATACAGCCTTCTTGGCTCCTAGCTCCTTGGTCATCAGCGCTGACCAGTACGCGTGGAAGAACGCGTTGCACGGCCCTTCACCATCCTGCCAGTCACCACAATACCTATCCGCCGTCTTTCGCGCCTGTTGGTACAGTGAATTCACCCGCGCGCAATCCCATGCCGCGCGAAGATTGAAGAGTACTGCGTTGGTACAGTATTTCCATTCCTTTTCGTTTATTAAGCCGGGCAGACCGCCGGGCGGAGTAGGCACGTCAACGCCGGGCACCTCCCCCGGAGGTGGGGGATCGTCGTCCTGCCCGGGACCGTTACCGCCATTCGGGTGGTTCGCCCCTCCCCTCGAGTGACCGCCAAAACTGTCATCGAGAATCACGCGATGCCCGTCAATCTCGACGAAGCCAACGGGATTACCGCCCGCAAGCGAGTACCTGTTCTGTGTCAGCGGATCAGCTGACAACCCACTTCCGCCCAGGGAGTCGTAGAACTGGTCGAGCTGTAGGAAGCGTCCTGTCCCCGCGGAGTACCGTCGCGCTCCCATATCGAGCGTTCCGGATCCCGTATCGAGCCGCTTCCCGGTGTAGCGGTATGGGTTGGTCTTGATGGAGAACCCCGCAGCGGTCTTGGTCAGCGCGGCGTTAGCGGCCCCGTAGCCGGAGTACCCGTACGACTCCTTGACCACGTTGGCCTGGTCGATCAGCAGGCTGACGGAGGTGTGCGGGTCGTACAGGTAGCTGTAGCGGCTGGTTGCGGCGCCCACTGTTTCGGCGATCGTGGCGCGCTGCCCGAACGCGTCATAGGCGTAGCGCTTCGTCGACGTCGCCGCCCCGCTCAACGCTTCCTTGGAGAGCGCGTTGGTGACACCAACATAGGTGAAGTCATACGTCGTTGTCGCTCCCGACTCGGTGGACACCTGCTTGACCGGCCGGTCCAGGGGGTCGTTCGTGTAGACGACGCTGTTCACCACCACTCCGCTGCCATTGTAGGAGGTGTAGCCCGACAATCGGTTCTTGTAGTCGTACACCCAGTCCTCTAGCAGATCGCTCCCCGAGGTGGGGCAGGCGGTGCCGGCGTATGCGCTCTTGGTCTTGCAGTCCTGGTTGCCCAGGCTGTCGTAGAAGAACTTCTCTGTGGTCGCCCCCACCGTCTGTGTGCTCAGCTGCTGCCCGTTGTAGGTCCGTGTGATCACCGACCCCGAGGAGGGGGTTTCCTGCGTCACGTTGCCGATCGTGTCCAACGTGAACGCAGTCGACGTGCCCGTGCCCGGGTTCTCGTTGACCAGCCGCTCGCGCGCGTCATACGTCCAGGCGGCGGTACAGGTCGCCGCGTAACAGGCAGCCGCAGCGTCCGGGCCCTTGAGCTGGAACACGTCGCTGACCCGGTTGCCGTTCAGATACTGGCCCGCGGTGATGTAGCCCAGCGTGTGCTGCCCAACCATCGTGCCCGCGCCGTTCTTGTTCGTCAGTGTCTTCGTCAATCCGTTGTCGAAATAGGTGCGCGTTGAGGACTGCTCGGATACCCAGGCGCCGCTGCCGCCTTTCTGCAACGTCTGGATGTCCAGCTGGCCGCGCGGCGTGTAGGCGTAGGTGATCTGTTCATCATCCGTCGCTGTCCCCGCTGTGGAGAAGTCATCGGTCTGAGC
>JBJXGY010000026.1:0-12115 GCA_046160185.1 Gaiella sp.
GGCGACCTCGAGGCTGCGAAGGTGCTGCTGCGTGAGAAGGGCCTCGCCGCCGCGGGGAAGCGGGCCGACCGCGTGACGACCGAGGGGATCGTCGGCGTCGAGCTGCGGGACGGAGTGGCGGCGATCGTCGGTGTGGGCTGCGAGACGGAGCCGGTGTCGCGCAACGAGGAGTTCCAGACCTTCGCCGAGACCGTGCTCCATGCCGTCTTCGCCGGCGGCGCCGCCGCAGCGGACGGCTACGAGACGCGGCGCCAGGAGCTCGTCGGCAAGCTTGGAGAGAACATTCTCATCCTCGGCCCGGCGCGGCTCGAGGGCGGGACGCTTGCGGCCTACGTCCACCCGCCTGCGAACAAGATCGGCGTGCTCGTTCAGCTCGAGGGTGGTAGCGAGGATCTCGCTCGCCAGCTCGCGATGCACATCTCGTTCGGGCGGCCCGAGTGGCGAGACCGTGACCAGGTGCCGGCCGAGACGGTCGCAGCGGAGCGGCAGATCTACGCCAACTCGGACGAGGTGCTCTCGAAGCCGGAGCAGGCCCGCGAGAAGATCATCGAGGGCATGCTCTCGAAGCGCTTCTTCGCCGCGACGCCGGGCGGGGCGCTCCTCGACCAGGCGTGGATCCACGACGGATCGAAGTCCGTGGCTCAGGTGCTGAGCGAGGCCGGTGCTGCTGTCACGTCGTTCCAGCTGGTCGCCATCACCTCGTGACCGAGAGCTCGATCATCGCCGGCGAGGCCGGGGCGGACGGCGCTCCGGCCTTCCGGCGGGTCTTGCTCAAGCTTTCGGGCGAGAGCATGATGGGCTCACGGGACTACGGCGTCGACCCGGAGACGCTGCGGAGCATCGCGCGTGAGGTGGTCAACGTTCACGCCACCGGCGTCGAGCTGGCCGTCGTGGTCGGTGGGGGCAACTTCTATCGGGGCATGAAGGCGGCAGCCGACGGAATGGATCGCGCCACGGCCGACTACGCCGGGATGCTGGCGACCATGCTGAACGCGCTCGCGCTGCAGGACGCGATGGAGCTCCTCGGCGCGCAGACGCGCGTACAGTCGGCGATCGCGGTCTCCGAGGTGGCGGAGCCGTACATTCGGCGGCGGGCAATGCGCCATCTCGAAAAGGGCCGCATCGTGATCTTCGCCGCAGGCACCGGCAACCCGTTCTTCACCACCGACACGGCGGCTGCGCTCCGGGCCCTGGAGATCGGGGCGGAGGCGATCCTGATGGGCAAGAACGGCGTGCAGGGGGTCTACGACGGCGATCCCAAGACCGACCCCTCGGCCACGTTCCTGCCGGAGATCACCCACCTGGAGGCGATCGAGCGCGGGCTCAAGGTGATGGATTCGACCGCGCTCTCGCTGTGCATGGACAATGGGCTTCCCATCCACGTGTTCGAGCTCGCCGAGGGCAACATCGAACGCGTTGCGAGAGGGGAGAGGATCGGGACGATCGTACGGAAAGGAGGCGGCTGATGGGCGCAATCGAGGATTTCCTGAGCGACTGCGAACGACGGATGGACAAGACCATCGAGTCGACCAGGCAAGAGTTCAACAGCGTGCGCACCGGCCGTGCGTCGACTGCGCTGCTCGACCGCATCACCATCGACTACTACGGCACGCCCACTCCGCTGTCCAACATGGCTTCGATCAACGCGCCCGAGGCCCGTCTCCTCTCGGTGCAACCGTTCGACCCGACGCAGATCAAGGCGATCGAGAAGGCGATCATGGAGTCGGATCTCGGACTGACGCCGTCCAACGACGGGAAGACCATCCGGCTGCCGATTCCGACGCTCACGGAGGAGCGGCGCAAGGAGCTCGTGAAGATCGTGCGGCGGCTCGCGGAGGAGGGTCGGATCGCGATCCGGAACGTCCGGCGCGACGTGATGAGGCATCTGGAGGAGCTCGTCAAGGCCGGCGAGGTCGGTGACGACGAGGAGCGCCGCGGCGAGGACAAGGTCCAGAAGCTCACCGACGAACATGTGAAACGCATCGACGAGCTGCTCAAGCACAAGGAGGCGGAGATCCTCGAGGTCTGACCTCGGGGGCATTGCCGTGTCCACCGAGACACAGAGAGCGGCAGCGGTGAACGAGCCCGGGAGGGCTCCGCGGTGCGTGGCGATCATCATGGACGGGAACGGCCGCTGGGCCGAGGCCCGAGGGCTTCCTGTGGCCGCCGGCCATCGCGAAGGCACGCGCGCGCTGCGGCGCACGGTCGAGGCCGCGATCGAGCTCGGTGTCCGGGCGCTGGCCGTCTACGCGTTCTCCACCGAGAACTGGTCACGGTCCCCCGACGAGGTCTCGGAGCTGATGGAAATCTTCTCCGAGTCGATCGACCGCGAGCTGCCCGACCTGGCCGAGCAGGGGGTGCGCACACGCTTCTTCGGTCGCCGCGATCGTGCACCCGAGTGGTTGCAGGTGAAGATGGCGCGTCTCGAGGAGACGACGGAACACCTCGACACGCTCGAGCTGTGGGTGGCCTTCGACTACGGCGGCCGGGCCGACCTGGTGGAAGCGGCCCGGCGGATCGTCGTCGACGGGCTGAGCGCCGACGAGGTGGACGAAAACGCGATCACGTCACGGCTGTACGCCCCCGACCTGCCCGACCCCGATCTGCTCATCCGCGCCTCCGGCGAGCTTCGCATCTCGAACTTCCTGCTGTGGCAGGCCGCCTACACCGAGTTCGTCTTCACGGACACGCTCTGGCCCGACTTCGGCAGCGCCGACCTGCAGCACGCACTCGACGAGTACGCGGGCCGCCGGCGGCGATTCGGCGGCCGCGACCACACATGACGCGGTGAGCTCCGCCTGGTCCCGCGTCGTCGTGGGCGCCGCCCTCCTGCCCGCCGTGCTCGGCGTCGTGTGGCTGGGCGGCTGGACACTGTTCGCACTCGCGCTCGTCGCAGGCCTGGTGGCGCTCCACGAGCTGTTCACGCTGGCGCGCACACACCGGCCACTCGTGCTCGCGGGCTTCGGGGGCCTCGTGCTGGCGCTGCTCGGAGCGCAGCTCGGCTCCTCCGAGTGGCTGCTCGGAGGCTTGCTCGCAGGAGTCGCCCTCACCTTCGTGCTCTACGGCATCTCGGCGGCACGACCGTCGGCCGTGGTGGCCTTCGGCGCGACCGTGCTCGGCCTGGTCTGGATCGGTGCCGGTCTCGGGCTGCTGCTCCGGCTCCGCGACATCCCCGAGCACGGCAGGCTGGCGGTGTTCACCGTGCTGCTGGCGATCTTCGCGGACAGCACCGCCGCGTACTTCGTGGGCCGCGCTATCGGACGTCACCGGCTCGCGCCACAGATCTCGCCGGGCAAGTCCTGGGAGGGATTCGTGGCCGGCGCGATCGCGGCGGTGCTCGTCTGCTTCTTCGCCCTCTACGAGCAGGATTTCCTGGGGATCTGGCAGGCCCTCGTCCTGGGCGCCGTCCTCGCCCTCTCCGAGGTGCTCGGCGATCTGTTCGAGTCGGCCGTCAAGCGCGACCTCGGCGTCAAGGACTCCGGGCGGCTGCTGGCGGGCCATGGAGGCATGCTCGACCGGCTCGACTCGTTGCTGTGGGCGGGGCCGGCAGCGTACTTCGTCGTGCTGGCCTTCCAGTGAAGCGCGTCGCTCTGCTCGGCGCCACGGGCTCGATCGGGCGCCAGGCGCTCGAGATCGTCGCCGCTCATCCGGGCCTGGAGCTCGTGGCCGCCATGTCCAGCGTCACCCCTCTGGACGAGCTGTCCGCCGAGCATCCCGTGCCGTTGACGCAGGTCGGCGGCAGCGCCGTGGACCTGCTCGAACGGGCGGAGCCCGACGTCGTGCTCAACGCGATCGTCGGCTTCGCCGGCGTGGAGGCGACATTGTGGGCGCTCGAGCGCGGCATCACGCTCGCGCTCGCGAACAAGGAGAGCCTGGTGGCGGCGGGGCCTCTGGCGCTGGCCGCGCAGGAGCGGGGTGGAGGGTTGCTGCTGCCGGTGGACAGCGAGCACTCTGCCCTGTACCAGTGCCTCGGCGACGCCGGCTTGGAGGCCGTCTCGTCCGTGGTGCTGACGGCGTCCGGCGGGCCTTTCCGTGGCCGGCCCGCCGCCGAGCTCCGCGCTGTCACACCCGAGCAGGCGCTCGCACATCCCACGTGGACGATGGGCGCGAAGATCACCATCGACTCGGCCACGCTCGCCAACAAGGGGCTCGAGGTGCTCGAGGCGCATTTCCTGTTCGGTCTCGACTACGACCGCATCGAGGTCGTCGTGCATCCGACCTCGATCGTGCACGGCCTCGTTCGCTTCCGCGACGGCGCTGCGCTGGCCCACGTGGGCTACCCTGACATGCGCGTGCCGATCTCGTTCGCGCTCACCCACCCCGAACGGGCCGCGACGCCGGTTCCCGCACTCGACCTCGCCGCCGGGCTCACGCTCGAGTTCCACGCACCCGACGTCGCGACCTTTCGCATGTTGCCGCTCGCCTACGAGGCGGGACGGACGGGCGGCGCGCTGCCATGTGCGTTCAATGCCGCGAACGAGGTGGCGGTGTCGGCGTTCCTGGACGCGCGGATCGGCTTTCTCGATATCCCGTCCGTGGTCGAGCAGACGCTCGAACGCACCGAGCGTGCCGGGCCGACCGATCTCACTGGGCTGATCGAGATCGACGCCACCGCCCGCCGCCACGCGAAGGAGGCGATCTCCCGATGAGCTGGGTCTTGGCCGGCGTGGGGCTCGGCGCGCTCATCTTCATCCACGAGCTCGGGCACTTCGTGGTCTCGCTGGTGCTCGGCATGCGCCCCCGGAAGTTCTACGTGGGGTTCCCGCCGCCGCTCGTGAAGGTGACCCGCGGCGGCATCGAGTACGGGCTCGGCGCGATTCCGCTCGGTGGCTTCGTGAAGATCCCGGGCATGCACCGGCCCGTCGAGGACGACGCCACGCGCGCGTTCGAACGGGCGGTGGAGGAGCGCCCCAGCCTGCAGGGGCCCGTCGCTCGACTTCAGGTGGCCCTTGCCGCCGACGATCACGACGCGGCGCGCATCGCTCTCACCGAGCTGGCCGCGGAACTACCGACGCGGACGTTGTCGCCGCAGGCGGCGAGCGCCGCGGAGAGGGGCCTCGACAGCCTCGGGGATGCGCTCGGACCCGACGCCTACTGGCGCGCGGCGACCTGGAAGCGCGTGGCCGCGATCTTCGCCGGCCCCGCGGCGAACATCGTGACCGCTCTCGTGCTGTTCACGCTGCTCTTCGCCACCGTCGCGGGCCGCGGCACCGCGGTCGTCGATGCGGTGCAGCCGGGCTCCCCCGCTGCGCAGGTGGGTCTGCAGGCTGGTGACCGCCTGCTCTCGATCGACGGCGTTTCGGTGGACGAGGACGGCGCGCGGATCGCGGAGCTCATCGCGGCCGGCGAGGGCCGGCCGGTCGTGGTCGTGATCGATCGCACGGGCAGCCGGTTGACGCTGCCTCCGGTCGCGCCCCAGCGCTCGGATGGTGTGCTGCGACTCGGTTTCACCCGCGAGACCACAGGCCTGCCCTTCTTCGACGCCGCCTGGGAATCGGTGCGCGTCACCGGGCTCGTCGCCGCCGACATCGGCAAGACCGTGGGACGCCTCGTCACCGGTGACGGGCGAGACGACATCTCCAGCCCCGTGGGGATCGTTCGGGCGAGCTCGGACGCGGCGGAGCAGGGGGCCGACAGCTATCTCTGGGTGCTCGGTCTGATCTCGCTCTCGCTGGCCTTCCTCAACCTGCTGCCGCTCCTGCCCTTCGACGGCGGCCACATCGTGTTCGCCGTCGCCGAGGGCATCCGCGGCCGCTCGGTGCGCCGCGCCGTCTACGAGAAGGTCTCGATCGTCGGCTTCGCCGTCGTCCTCCTGCTTTTCTTCATCGGGTTGTCGAACGACGTCGGCGGCTCGCGGAACTGACGGCGCGTACCACCGGTGTCCGACCGTCTGTCAGACACCGGTTGTCTCCCCGAGTGCCGCAGGCAGCCCGAGCGCAACGGCAAGCCGCTCCCGGTACTCCGCTCGCGTGACCGTCACCGCTCCGAGACCCTCCAGGTAGGGCGTCGCCCACTGCACGTCGAGCAGTCTGCGGTCGGGGTCACCTGCCTGCTGCAACCGCTCGATGAGCCCGCACAGGGCGGCCTGGGAGGCGCCGGTGCGCCGGTAGAACTTGGACTCGGCCGCGAACAGCCCGCCGAGCTCGACTCCGTACAGCCCGCCTGCGAGCCCCGCGCCGTCCCAGGCCTCGATCGAGTGCGCGATCCCGAGCCGGTGCAGCTCCTCGTACGCGGCGATGAACTCCTCGTCGAGCCAGCCGTGCGGCCGCGCCGGGTCTGCGCACCCGCGGATCACCTCGCCGAAGGCGGTGTCGAGCCGGATCTCGAAACCGCGGCGTGCCCGCCGGAGCCGGCGCGACGGCCGCCGCTCGAGCGGCACGATCCCACGCGCCGGAGGCGAGAACCAGGCCAGCACGCCGTTTACGTGCATGGGAAAGAGGCCGAGCCGGTAGGCCGCGACGAGCGTGCCGGGCGCGAGGTCCGCGCCGAGTGCCCACACGTCGTCCGGGAAGTCGTCGGGCGCCGGCCTGAGATCCCAGCGTGACGCGTCCTGTGTCAACACTGCGCCTTGCGTGGTGTGGGAGCGGCCGGCTGCGTCAGCGGCCGGCTCTGGGGGCAGACGAGATGCGGGCAGGGTCATGTCTTCCTGCAATCGTACGAATGCGCCCTGTCTACACTTGAGACCGATGGCCAGCGCGCATCAGATCCGCGTCGGCGGTGTCCCCATCGGCGGTGGCGCACCCGTCGTCGTGCAGTCGATGACACTCACCAAGACGCACGACGTTCCCGCCACGACCGCGCAGATCGCTGCGCTTGCCTCCGCCGGCTGCGAGATCGTGCGCGTCGCCGTCCCCAAGAACGAGGACGCCGCCGCCTTGCCGAAGCTCGTCAAGCTCTCACCGATCCCCGTCATCGCAGACATCCACTTCAACGCCTCGCTGGCGCTGAAGGCGATCGAGGCAGGTGTCGCCGCCGTCCGCATCAACCCGGGCAACATCGGCGGCCCCGACAAGACCGAGCAGGTCGTGAAAGCCGCCAAGAAGGCCGGGACGCCGATGCGGATCGGCGCCAACGCGGGATCGCTGCCCGCGCACCTGCAGAAGCTGGCGCTCGAGGACACCGCGGAGGCTCTCGTCGTGGAGGCCTTGGAACAGGTGGAGATCCTGGAGCGGCTCGATTTCCGCGACTTCAAGATCTCCGTCAAGGCTTCACACGTGCCCACGATGATCCGGGCCTACCGGAGATTGGCCGACAAGGTGCCGTACCCACTGCACCTCGGCGTGACCGAGGCGGGTACACCGTTCGCGGGCGCGATCAAGAGCTCTGTCGGCATGGGCGCGTTGCTGATGGACGGCATCGGCGACACGCTGCGCGTCTCGCTGACCGCCGACCCCGTGAAAGAGGTCGAAGTGGCATTCGAGATCCTCAAGGCGCTTGGTCTGCGCGAGCGCGGCCCGGTGATGATCGCCTGCCCCTCCTGCGGCCGGGACAACGTCGGGGTCGAGTCGCTGGCCTCCGTGGTCGAGGAGCGGCTCAAGGACTACCCGCAGGTGATGGAGATCGCGGTCATGGGCTGCGCGGTCAACGGACCGGGGGAGGCGGGCGACGCCGACTTCGGGATCGCGGGCGGACGCGACGTCGGCTTCATCTACGCGCACGGGCGCGTGCTCCGGAAGGTCCCCTCGGAGACGCTGATCGACCAGCTGTTCGTGGAGATCGACCGCTGGATCGAGGGCGGCATGGAACGCCCGAAGCGGCTGAAGATGGCAAAACCTGCGGCGCTCGCGATGGCCGAGGCGAGCATGATCCCACTGGAATGAGCCTGGATCCCTCTCGCCCTCAGGTACGGCCGCCCGCGTGCCGATAATGCAGGTGATGCGGCTCCGTCTCGTCCTTGCCCTGCTTGCGATCAGCGGCGTCGCTCTCGTCGCGAGCGGCTGCGGCCAGAAGCAGGCACCCGCCGGAGCGGTGCCGCCATCGGCGGCGGCGGCGCCGGCAGACACACTTGCGTTCGTCTCGGTCGACACCGACCTCGGCTCCGACCAGTGGCAGAACGCGCAAGCGCTGGTCGATCTCTTCCCGTCGCTGCGTGAAAAGCTGACCGAGGAGATCGACGAGGCGCTCGAAAAGGAGGGCGTCAGCTGGAAGGACGACATCGAGCCTGGCCTCGGGCCCGAAATCGTGGTGGTCGCGATGACCGAGTCGCAGGTCGTCGCGCTTCTGCAGCCACGGGACAGCGTCAAGCTCGACAAGCTCCTGGCCATCGACGACGAGCCGCTCGTCAAGCGTGCCGTCGGCGACTGGACGGCTGTGGCCGAGGACCAAGGAGACATCGACGCCTACGTGGCCGCACTCGGCCGCGGCACACTCGACACGGTCGACACGTTCACGACCGCCTGGGGGCGGCTTCCGGACCAGGCGCTCGTCAAGGGATGGGTCGACGGTGCGCGCCTGACCAAGGAGCTGCAAGGGCTCGCGGACCGGGCCGGAGAGCTCGGCGCGGCGCTCTCGGCCGACGGCAAGAACGCCGGCCTCGACCTCGGTCTCGACTCGATCGCTTTCGCGCTCGCCGCGAGAGCGGATGGACCCTTCCTCAGCGTCGACGTGCGCGGGCCCGAGCTTGGCAACGGCACCGAGTACGAACCGAGGCTCTTCACCCACGTCCCCGGCGACGCAGTGGCGGCGCTCTCGTTCGGCGGGACGCAGGGCGTCGTCGACAGGGTGCGCGGCCCGCTCGAAGATCTGTCCGACATGGTCGATTCCGCGATCGGGGTGTCCCTCGACCGGGTCCTACGCGCCTTCTCCGGCGAAGGCGTCCTCTACGTCCGCCGTGGAACAGGCGATCTCCCGGAAGTGTCGCTCGTCCTGGCGCCTCCCGACGTCGACGAGGCGTTCGGCACCATCGACACGATGATGCGGAAGCTGGCTGCGGAGGCGGACGGCACCGTCGCGACGACCGATGTCGACGGCGTCGCCGTGACCCGTGTCGAGTTCCAGGGTGTGCCCGTGTTGTACGGCCTGCTCGACGACGACAGCATCATCGTCACGCTGGGCCCTGACGCGATCTCCGCATACCGGGGCTCGACCGAGCGCCTGGTCGACACGGCTGCGTTCGAGAGGGCGGCAGAAGCCGTCGAGCTCGGCGACACGACGAGCGGTTTCATCTACGTCGATCTCGACGCCCTGATCCCGCTAATCACCGATCTCAGCGGGCCGGACACGGTGCCCGCCGATGCCCGCGACGTGCTGGGCAAGCTCGACTCGTTCATCCTGCACTCGTCGACCGACGAGAACGGGATGCAGGTCAGCGGCTTCGTCCGCGTCAACAAGTAGCCCGTCCTCCTGCGGGGGGCGCTACGCCCGTCGTGACAACAAGCGGCTCGCCCTGCTGTTGTCTCGACTAGCCTTGTGGCGTGTCGCTGCAGCGCCAATCCGTCCTCTTCCTGCCGACGCTCCGGGACGATCCCGCGGACGCGGAGGCCGTCTCCCACAGGCTCCTGATGCGGGCGGGCCTGATCAGACAGGTCGGGGCCGGTCTGTGGACGTTCCTCCCGGCGGGCTGGCGCGTGCACGAGAAGGTCGTGCAGATCGTGCGGGAGGAGATGGACGCGATCGGCGGCCAGGAGATGTTCATGCCGGTGCTGACGCCGGCCGAGCTGTGGCAGAAGACCGGGCGCTACGCGATACCGGAGTTGTTCAAGATCTCCGACCGGGCCGAGCGGCCGTTTGTGCTCGCCATGACCCACGAGGAGACGGTGACCTTCCACTTTGCCGAGCTCGGCTCGTATCGTGACCTGCCGAAGATCCTCTACCACTTCCAGACGAAGGAACGTGACGAGCCCCGGCCGCGCGGCGGCCTGTTGCGGGTGCGCGAGTTCGTGATGAAGGACGCGTACTCGTTCGACCGCGACGAGGAGGGGCTCGACGTCAGCTTCAACAAACATGCGGTCGCGTACGGGCGCATATTCCAACGGTGCGATCTCGAGGTCGTGGCTGTGCAGGCGGAGTCGGGCATGATGGGCGGCTCGAAGTCGATCGACTACCTCGCCCCTGCCGGTTCGGGTGAGAACACGCTCGTCACCTGTGAGCGCTGCGACTACGCGGCTGATGCGGAGATCGCGCGGGGCGTCCCACGCGCACCGTCATTCCCTTCGGCGGTTGCAGCGCCGGAGCAGGTCGAGACCCCCGGGGTCACGACGATCGAGGCGCTGGCCGAGCTGCTCGGCGTCGACGAGGCCGCCACCTCGAAGGCGATGCCGGTGACCGTCACGGACGGCTCGGTGGTGCTCGCGCTCGTGCGTGGCGACGACCGGCTCGACGAGTCACGGCTGGCGGCGATCGTCGGCGGCGCCGTCCGTCCGTCCACGGTGGAGGAGATCAAAGCGGCGTTCGGAGCCGACCCGGGCTCGCTGGGGCCGGTCGGGTTCTCCGGACGGATCGTTGCCGACCGTGCTCTGGCCGAAGGGCAGTTCGTGGCCGGCGCCAACCGCACCGGCTGGCATCTGCGCGGTGTCGAGCACGGACGCGACTTCGAAGCCGGGGTGGCTGACATCCGCATGCCGCAGGAGGGTGACGCCTGCGTCTCCTGCGGTGGGGCACTCCGCTTTCAGACGGCGATCGAGGTGGGGCACATCTTCAAGCTGGACACCTTCTACTCGGCTCCTCTGGGCGCGACCTATCTCGACGAGGACGGCCGCCAGCGGCCGGTGCTCATGGGCAGCTACGGCATCGGCCCCGGACGCGTGATGGCGGCGCTCGTCGAGCAGCGCCACGACGAGCGCGGAATCGTGTGGCCGCGCTCCATGGCGCCGTACGATGTGCACGTGTTGTCACTGGCGGGAGGAAGCGAGGAGGTCGAGGCGGCGGCGCTGGAGGTGGCGACCTCGCTCGACGGAGCCGGCTACGCGGTGTTGTTGGACGACCGTGGCTCGCGCCACGGCGAGAAGTTCGCAGATGCAGACTTGCTCGGCTGCCCGGTACGTGTAACGGTAGGCAGGAAGACATTGGAGGACGGCGCGGTCGACGTGCGCCGGCGCTCGAACGGCGCCGATGCGCGGGTCGAACGGGGGGCCCTCCTGACCCGGATGGAGGACTAATGGCGAAGCCACGAGCGTTCAGCAGCGATCCCCTCGGCCCGACGATCGAGAAGCTGATGGCCGAGAAAGGGGTGACCTATCGTGGGCTTGCAGAGAAGACCGGCCTCTCCGCCGGGTACCTGAACCACATCGTGCACGGCAACCGGCCGGTGCCGTCCAACGACGTGCTGGCGAAGATCGCGAAGTCGCTCGGCGTGAAGGCGGAGCACTTCCGCGAGTTCCGCATCCGCTCGATCACCGACCGCCTCGAGAAGATGCCGGAGCTCGTCGACCGGCTCTACAAGAAGCTCACGAGCTAGTCCTGCCCACAGAGGTTGTGAACGGCAAGGCGCTGCTCGTGACGGGCGGCGGGTCGGGAATCGGCGCCGCGGTCGCACGGCGCTTCACAGCAGAGGGCGGCCAGGTGGCAGTTCTCGACGTCGACGGTGAGAAAGCCAGCGCGGTCGCCGAGGAGTTGGAAAACGCCGTCTGGCTGGAGGGCGACGTGTCGGACGAGGCCGCGGTCGAAGCGGCCGTTGCGGAAGCGCGTCACCGACTCGGAAGCATCGACAGCGTCGTCAACGCAGCCGGCCACCATTCGTTCGGCAGTCTCGGCACGACCTCGCTCGGCGATTGGAACAAGATGCTCGCGGTGCATGCAACCGGGACGTTTCTCGTCTGCCGTGCGACGCTCCCGCACCTCTGCGATGCCGGCGGCGGCTCGATCGTCAACATCGCCTCGGTCGCCGCGGTCGTCGCACGCCCGCGGAACACCGCATACTGCACCGCCAAGGGTGCGGTCGTCGCGCTGTCGCGGCAACTCGCGCTCGACCTCGCCCCCGATGGGATAAGGGTCAACGCCCTCGCTCCTGGACGCGTCCTCACTCCGATGTCGATCGAGAACTACACGACGATCGGCGGGGGCGACCTCCAGGTGGGCATGCACCGGGCCGCCGCCGAGGACACGCCGCTCGGCCGGGTGGCGCGCCCGGAGGAGATCGCCGCGTGCGCGTGCTTCCTCCTGTCCGGTGACGCGAGCT
>JBJXGY010000027.1:0-12841 GCA_046160185.1 Gaiella sp.
GCTCGGCGAACGTCTCCGGATGCGCCGCGTAGAACCGCGGTGTGAACACCCACAGCCAGATCTGGCGCGAAAGCTCGAGCATGCCGGCGGCGCGCCCGATCGCCTGCCAGCTTCGGATCAGCGCGGACGTGTACGGGTCGGCCTCCCACCAAGGGCAGTGGACGACAAGCGACCGGACGACGGAGGGGTGGCGGACCGCGACCTGCTGCACGATCATCCCGCCCATGGACGCGCCGACCACGTGCGCGCGCTCGATTCCGAGATGCCCGAGCAACCCGGCGGCCACGTCCGCGAAGAGCGCGGTCGTGTAGGGCCCCGTCGGGCCCTCCGTCTGCCCGACACCGGGGTTGTCGAAGACGATCACCCGGAACGAGCCGCGCAGGTGCTCGGTCTGGAGCGCCCACGCGGTGTGGTCGGCGCCGAGCCCGCTGACGAGCAGGACAGGCTCGCCGGAGCCGTGCTCCTCGAAGAAGACGCGATACCCCTCGACGTCAGCGTGAGGCACCGCGGGGCCTCCGCGTGCGGAGGTAGCGGGGCTCCAGCTGGTCGTGGACGTCGTCCATGTCCCGCACGAGGTTGACGACCGCGCGCGTGGCCCAGCCGAGGAACTCCTCGCCCTTGTCGGCCGTCGACTCGCTCGGCGACCCCCAAACGCCGCCGCCGTCCTCCAGCAGCGCCCAGAAGGATCCGGGTGTGGCGAGGAACAGCGGGTCGAGCAGCGCAAAGGGGTTGGTGCGCAGCTCGGGCAGCCCCGGGGTGAAGTCGCGCACGCGGTCCATGTCGCAGAGCTTCTCGTCGATGGCGAGCACGATCGACGTCTCGCCGACGTTCGCGTGGATGCCGACGCTGCCGGACAGGTACCTCTCCGCCTCCTCCGGCGCCATCCCGGCCCAGTACGGAAACGGGTAGACGCGGGCGCCCTCCGGCAGCTCGTCGTGGAACCGAGCGACGGCGAACTCGAGCGCGTGCGAATTGCAGTAGTGCCCGTTGAGCAAGACGATCCGCGTGAAGCCGACGTCGGTCAGCGACAGGCAGACGTCGCGCACGAGGTCGAGGAACGTATCCATACGTACGTGCACGAGCCCGTGCGCGCCCCGGTGGTCGTGAGCGATCCCGAACGGGATCGGCGGTCCGACGAGCGCCTCCAGCTCGGGGGCCGCACGCTTGGCGACCTCGGTCGGGATGTAGACGTCCGTCCACAGCGGTCCGTGGTCTCCGTGATCCTCGGTCGAGCCGACGGGCACAATCACGCGTCGGCCACCTCCCTCCAGGTACTCGCGTACCTGGAGGTTGGTCATCTCCGGCATGTAGATGGAGGTCGACATCCCGTTTGCCTCTACGAGAGCCCGAGGGCGCTCAAGTGCTCGTACGAGCGGCGCATCGCGGCGTTCACCTCGGCGAGAGGGGGCCACGGCTCGCCCTGGAACTCGACTTCCACCGAGATCGGGCCGGCGTACCCCGCGTCACGAAGAATCTCGAGCACGCGGGCGAAGTCGACGATGCCGTCGCCGCAGCCGGGGAAGTTCCAGACGCCCTTGCCCCCCGTGGTGTCCTTGAGGTGGACGTGGGCGAGATACGCTGTGATCTTCGGGAGGTCGTCGACCGCCTTGGCGCCGGAGTAGAACTCGACGTTCGCGGTGTCGTAGTTGACCTTGATCGAGTCACGACCGATCTTCTCCAGCAGCGGGATCGTGACGTCGCTCGACGCCATGATGTCCCCGTGGATCTCGAGGGCGACGACGACGCCTGCGGCGTCCGCGGCATCGGCCAGCGCCCCGATGTTGGCGAGGAACGCGTTCTCGTTCTCGTCGGCGGACTGGTGCCCACCGACCGCGGTGTTGACGATGCCGAGCCCGTACTCGGCGGCCCACTCGACCGCCCGGATCCCGTGCGCGAGCCCGTCGGCTGTGGTGAGGTCGGAATGGCCGGAGAGGCTCACCGCCTCCAGCCCGTGGCCTTCCAGCTTCGCCCGCACGTCGGCGGGTGGTGTGCCGAGGTCGACGTGCTCCGTCCAGCCGGGGACGGCCGACAGCTCGACGTAGCGGAAGCCGGCCGCGGCGATCCCGGCGAGCGCCTCGTCGTGGCCGTAGGTGTGGTACGAGTTGGTGTGCCCCGCCAGCGGGTTCAGCATCGGTGGCTCTCCTTTTGACGGTGAGGCGCCCCGCTCACGGGACGCCTCACCCGTTCGACTTCTTACAGCGGCAGGCCCTTCGGAAGCGTCGTCTTCTTGAACGCCTCGCTGAGCTTGTACTTCTTCGCGTCCGCGCGCGCGCGGGCCTTGTCGGCCTTGGCGTTGGCCGGCTTCACGAGGTCGTTCGTGAGCACGTCGGCCAGCTTCAGCTGCTTCTTCGTCTGCCCGAGCTTCGCGACCGCGTTCAGGTACTTCGTCCACGCGTTCGGGTAGTGGTAGCCGTACAGGTTGGGCGCGAGCCGGCGGGATGTGTGATACCCGCTCGCGAGCTGCATCATCGAGTCGACCGCCACCTGAGGCGAGATCACCTTCTGCAGACCCGGGAACTGCTCGTAGGTGATCTGGGCTGCGGCCCGCGGGTTGGCACGACAGAACTCGAACCCCATCACCGAGCCCGCCAGGAACCGCGTGTAGGTGTCGACCTTCCGTGAGTCGTCGAGGTCGGCCGTACGTACCTGGTAGCTGTTGGACGGGCCCTTTGAGCCCCACTGCGAGCCGATCAGGAACTTGAGCTCGCCCGTACCCGAGCCGAAGTAGGCCAGTCCTAGCAGCTGGGCCCTGAGGCCCTCCCACACGAGGCCCGCATCGGCGAGACCGAGCGATACGGCCTGTACCCATTGCGGCCCGAACTCCCGGTACTTGACCGCCTTCGGATTGACGCCGACCTCCGCCAGCATCGGGTCGACGATGCTCTGCCATCCCGCGCTGCCGATCGCGATCGTCTTCCCTTTCAGCTGCCGCGGATGCGTGATCTTGCTCTTCGCCGGCAGGACGAAGTCGAACACCTGCGCCGGGTACTGCTCCCAGATCGAAAACACCGGGACACCGGCGTCGATGGACGCGGTGTAGACGCCCGGCGACGCGTACCCCATGTCGAACTGGTCGGCGGCTATCTGGGCCAGGTTGCCCGAACCGTCACCAGGGCTCAGCTTGGCATTGATGTTGAGCGCCTTGAAGTACCCCATTGCCTGCGGGACGTGCAGGTTGTAGTCGTCCATCACCTCGAGCGTGCCGCGTGGCGAGACCCAGCGGACGGTGTCCGCCATCGTCCGCGCCGCAGCGGTGCCGGCGCCGACGCCGGCAAGTGCGGTGAGCGAGACCCCTGCAACCGCTCCGCGCTTCAGGAGCCCACTACGGCTGAACTTCCCGTCGCCGGGCCCCTCGATGAAGGGTGTGTCCTCCATCCTGATGTCCTCCCTTCCTTCCGTTGCGTGCTGCGCCCGCTAGCTTTCCCAGCTGGCCCAGCGCTTGCCGATGAAGTAGAACACGATGTAGATCGTTATGCCGAGCGCGGCGATGATCGTGATCACCGCGCCGAAGTTCTCCATCCGGATCAGCGACGAGAAGTAGATGAGCTGGCGGCCGAGGCCGCCTTTCTCGCTGGCCGAGACCATCTCGCCGCCGATCGCGGTCAGCAGACCGAAGATGGCGCCCACCATGTAGCCGACGATGATCATCGGCAGCGCCAGCGGGAAGCGGATCTTGCGGAACACCTGAAACGTGGTGGCCCCGTACGAGCGGGCGAGCGCGATCTTGGCCAGGTCGGTGCGGCGGAAGCCCGTCGAGGCGTTGATGAGCACCATCGGGCCGGAGGCGAGCGCGACCGCGATGATGATCGGCCACATGCCGACGCCCTTGACGAGGCTGACGCGCAGGAACGGGACGAGCGCGAGCATCGGCGTGACGACGAGGATGATCACATACGGTGCGACGACCTTCTCGACGAACGGCTTCTGCGTGATCACCGCCGCGAGGACGAGGCCGATGGTCGACCCGATCGCGTACCCGAAGAAGAACTCCTGCAGCGTCACCGCCAGATGGCTGCCGTACTGGAGCCAGAAGTCGTCGACGAGTGCGCCTGCGACCTCGGTCGGCTTGGGGAAGATGTACACAGGCGTGTCGGTGACACGCAGGATCGCCTCGAGACCGAAGAAGGTGATCACCGCGACGGCGATGATCGTGCCCACCTCGGCCGCGCTCTTGGCGCCCCGGATCGAGGTGAGACCCGTGAAGTCGACGGAGCCGTGGTCGTGATGCCCGGGCTTCTCGTCGAAGGACGGGATCTCGTCCTGGAGCTCGCGGGGGACCTCGGTCATGCTTGCCCCCGGAGCCGGTGTCCGCTCATGCGGATCCCGGCTCGGGAGGTCCCCTGAAACGGCCGCTGACGCGGCCGGCAGCTCCCTTTCGACGCAAGGCGAAGGGCTGACACAGGGTGTCTCATGCCGCCCTCACCGTCGGTCGGGCGCCCTGCTCGACGGCGCCCTTGATCTCCTGGATCAACGCGATGAAGTCGGGCTCGAACGTCATCGCCACCGTGCGCGGGCGGGGGAGGTCGATGTCGAACACGCGCGCCAGCCGCCCTGGGCGCGGAGTCATCACCACGACGCGGTCGGCGAGGAAGATCGCCTCGCCGATGTTGTGCGTGACGAAGAGGATCGTCTTGCGCGTCTCCGTCCACAGCCGCATCAGGAGGAGGTTCATCTCGTCCCGTGTGAACGCGTCGAGCGCCCCGAACGGCTCGTCCATCAGCAGGACACCGGGGTCGGTCGCGAGCGCCCGCACGATCGAGGCGCGCTGCTGCATGCCTCCCGAGAGCTCTCGTGGGAAGGCCTTGTCGAACCCCGTGAGCCCGACTTCGTCGAGCAGCATCTCGATGCGATCGACGTCGACGTCGCGCTTCTTGATCTCGAACGGGAGCTCGATGTTCGAGCGGAGGTTGCGCCAGGGGAGAAGGTTCGCGTCCTGGAACATCATCCCGATCTCGTCGGGGCGGGGCCCGTTCACCGGCCTCCCGTCGAGCAGCACCTCCCCAGAGGTGAGCGCGTGCAGGCCGGCGGTCGCCCACAGCAGCGTCGTCTTCCCGCATCCGCTCAGCCCGACGATGCAGACGAGCTCGCCGTCGCGGATCTCGAGCGAGAAGTCCTGCAGCGCGTGCACGGGGCCGGTCTTCGCCTCGTACACCTTCGTTGCCCCACGGACCTGGAGCTTCGCGGAGCCGTGCCCGGTGCTCAGAACCATCCCTCCTCGTCCGGGTTGCGGTATTGCATGAACTCGACGACGGCCCCGCCGACGATAGCGAACGCGACCTTGAGGAAGCCGTTGCCGACGTCGAACGGCGCAGCCAGGATCTCCAGGCCGTCGATCGCAGCGTCGACGTCGTCGACGCGATAGGCGACATGGGGCTCGGTGCGCAGCGGCCCGGTCACGGGCGTGTCGGGCTCGAAGCGCAGCCATTCGACGTTGTACGGGTGGTTGCGCGGGCTCGTCACCCACACCCGAGTCGCCTCGACCCAGCTCTCGCCGGACTTCCGTTCGTCCGTGATGAGCCCGATGTGGTCGAAGCGGGTGCGATCGAACTGCGGCATCAGAGTTTGGGGGGCGCGAGCGCTTGCAAATTGATAAGAAAGCTTTCTAACATCCTCGGAAACCCGAGTCAATGACCAATCACATCACCGCAGGCTCACCTCGACTGCTCCGCAGGCTGAACGCCGCGGCCGTTCTCCAGGCGATCCGGGCCGGTGGGCCGATCTCGCGCGCCGAGCTCGCGCGGACGACCGGCTTGTCGAAACCGACGGTGAACAGCGCCGTCGAGCTGCTGCTCGAGGCCGGGTACCTGACGGAGCGCCTGGCCGGGGTCGGCGCGGACACGCGTCGGCCCGGGCCCCGGGCGCGTCTGCTCACCTTCCGCAGCGATCTCGGGCACGTGGTCGGCATCGACATCGGCGCCAACAAGGTGCTCGTCGTGATCGTCGATCTTGCAGGCGAGGTGTTGGCCTCGGTCCGACGCCGAACCGGCCCACTCGAGCGAATGGGAGCGGATCCGCTGGTCGACCTGGTGATCGCGGTCGCCGACGAGGCGATCGAGTCCACCGGGATCGACCGGGGCAACCTGCGGGCGGTCGGGGTCGGGACGCCCGGCGTGGTCGACCCCGAAACGGGGCGCGTGACGCTTGCCCCGCAACTCGGGGGCTGGGAAGGCATCCACCTGGCCGGCCGGCTCGAGCCGTCGTTTCCGTGCCCCGTGCTCGTCGACAACGAGGTGCACCTCTCGGTCCTCGCCGAGCGATGGCGCGGTTCGGCTCAGGAGATCGACGACGCCCTCTACGTGCAGATCGGTGTCGGCATCGGCGGCGGCATCCTGGTCGGCGGCGGGCTGTATCGCGGTGCCGGGGGCGCGGCAGGCGAGATCGGCTACCTGCCCCTGTTCGACGACGAGACCGGCCGCGACGGCCTCGGCCCCTTCGAGCACGCCGCCGGCGGCACCGCGTTCGCCCGCCTCGGGCGAACCGCCGCCGAGACGGGGGAGAGCCCCTTGCTGCTCGAGCTCGCAGGTGGCGACGCCGAGGCGATCGACGCCGAGCTCGTCTTCACCGCCGCCGCGCGCGGCGACACCGCCGCACAGAGGATCGTGGACGAGCTCCTGGGTCGTCTGGCACGCGGTATCGCGGCCGCGGTGACGATCCTCAACCCGTCCACCGTGATCGTGGGGGGCGGCGTCTCCCGCGCCGGTGCCCGGTTGCTCGAGCCGCTTGCCGAGCGCATCGCCGAGCTCGTTCCCATGCCGCCGCGGGTCGTGCTCTCGACCCTCGGCGACGAGTCTGCCGCGCTCGGAGCTGCCCGGTTGGCGCTCCAGGACGTCGAGGGGCGGCTCTTCGACGTCTCGCTCTCGGAGGCGGTATGAGAGTTCTCGGTGTCGGTGCCCACCCGGACGACCTCGAGATCCTGTGCGGCGGCACCCTCGCGCGCTTCGTCGCCGAAGGCCACCAGGTCGTGATGTGCAACGCCACACTCGGCAATCGCGGTAGCTTCGTGCACACCTCCGAGGAGATCGCGCGCATCCGGGGCGCAGAGGCGAGATGCGCTGCCGAGATCTGCGGGGCGGAGCACATGACGCTCGGTTTCAACGACGCGGAGATCAACGCGTCGGACCGTGACCAGCAACGCGCCGTGATCGACATGATCCGCGACGCTCGACCCGACCTGATCATCACGCATTCGCCGGGCGACTACATGGGCGACCACAACGAGATCTCGCGGCTCGTGTTCGACTGCAGCTTCTACGCCGCGCTTCCGCTGTACGAGACCGCCAGGCCGTATCACAGCGAGATCACACCGATCTACTTCATGGAGACGATCATGGGCCATGGGTTCCAGCCGACCGAGTTCGTCGACGTCTCCACCACGATGGACACGAAGGTTGCGATGCTCGAGGCGCACCAGAGCCAGCTCACCTGGCTGAAGGACCACAACGACGTCGACATCGTCGAGCAGATGACGACCGTGACTCGCTTCCGCGGCCAGCAATGCGGTGTGGCCTACGCGGAGGGCTTCGTCCCGTGCCTCACGCACCTGAGAGGAACGACACGACGGCTACTGCCGTAGAGGGAGGATCACTTGGCCACGGATACCCAGTTCACCTACGACCTGGCGCGGTTCATCAGCTTCCGCGATCTCGAGGCGTGCGAGAGGGTGCGCCGTATCAGCCGCAGCGAGCTCGTCGAGCATCCGAACCCCGAGTTCCGGATACGGATCGTCGACGACGCGGCGGTGTTCTATCGCTCGTTTGCGCAGGACATCGTCGACCGCATCCGCGCCGCCCGCGACGAGCAGCGGATGTTCGTCGGGATCCTCCCCGTCGGACCGATGCCACAGTACGAGCTCGCTGCGCGGATGATCAACGAGGAGCGGCTCTCGCTCGCGCACGTGCACACGTTCAACATGGACGAGTACGCGTCGGAGGACGGGGTGACGGCGCCTGTGTCGTGGCCCGGATCGTTCCAGCGGGCCATGCTGGACGGCTTCTTCGCGCTCGTCGACCCGGAGCTGCGCCCTCCCGAGAGCCAGATCCACTTCCCGACGACGGACGCGCTGGCCGACTACTCGGCCCGCATCGAGGATCTGGGCGGCGCCGACGTCTGCTACGGCGGCATCGGCTGGTGCGGACACATCGCCTTCTGGGAGTCCCATCTCGGCGAGGAGTTCGCCGGCGACCTCGAGGCTTACAAGCAGGCAGGCGCCCGGCTCGTCGAGCTGCACCCGATGACGATCATGCAGAACGCGCTCCACTCGTTCGGGGGCGACTGGTCGTGGGTACCGCCGAAGGCGAACACGATCGGGCCGCGCGAGATCCTCGGGGCGAGGCATCGCAGCTTCTGGCTCGACGGCGACCTCGGCGGCGGTGTCTCGTGGCAGCGGTTCATCGCGCGGCTCGTCGCGCACGGACCGGTCTCCGAGTTCGTGCCGGGCTCGATCCTGCAGACGGCGCCGACCGACTACACGATCCTCGGCGGGGTCGCCGACGACGTCGAGATCGCGATGTCCTAGGCCCGTGATCGACGTCGTGTGTCTCGGCATCCTCGTCGCCGACGTGATCGCACGGCCGGTCGGTGCTGTGCGGCACGGTGCGGTGACACTCGTCGACGACGTCTCGCTGCACGGCGGTGGATGTGCGCTCAACACGGCCACCGGTCTCACGCGCCTCGGGCTCGACACCGCCGTGGTCGGGAAGGTCGGCGCAGACCACTTCGGCGACTATCTCGTCGATCTGCTCACAAGCCGGGCGATCGACACATCGGGAGTGGCACGCGATGCCGGCGCGAGCACGTCTGCGACCGTTGTCCTGGTCGACGGCGACGGGGAGAGGTCGTTTCTCCACGTACCCGGCGCGAACGCCGAGCTGCGCGCCGACGACGTCCCGTTCGACCTCGTCCGCGGTGCCCGTGCGCTGCACGTGGCGGGAGCACTCGTGATGGCCGAGCTCGACGGCGAGCCGACCGCCGGCGTGCTCGAGCGGGCGCGCGACGAGGGCGTGAAGACGTCTCTCGATACCGTGTACGACGCAAGCGGCGGTTGGGCCCGCCTGGAGCCGTGCCTGCCCCACCTCGATCTGCTCACCGCGAGCCTCCCCGAGGCGGCGAGCGTGTCCGGTGAGAGCGACCCTGCGCGCGCGTCGGCGTGGTTCCGCAGCCGCGGTGTGGGGGACGTGGCGGTCAAGCTCGGAGCGGCGGGGTGTTTCGTCGCCGGCGACGAGTTCGAGGGCGAGGTTCCCGCCTACCCTGTGCAGGCGATCGACGGCACAGGGGCCGGCGACGCGTTTGCGGCAGGGCTGATCTACGGGAGGCTCGCTGGGTGGTCACTGTGCGACGCGGCGCGGCTCGGCAACGCTGCGGGTGCGCTTGCTGCGAGCGCCGTCGGGGCCACCGAGGGACTGCTCGACCTCGAGGGCACGCTCGCCTTCGCGGGCCTCGAGGAGGCGGCGTGAAGCCGCGGCTCAACAGGCTGTTCGCGGCCGACGGGAGGTGCTTCGACGTCGCGGTCGATCACGGTTTCTTCGGCGAGGGGGCGTTTCTGGCGGGCATCGAGACGATGCGCTGGGCGGTCGCCACGATCGTCGAGGCTGGGCCTGACGCGATCCAGCTTTCCCCGGGGCAGGCGCCGCTGCTGCAGGAGTTCCAGGGGCCGCAGAAGCCCCAGCTCGTACTGCGCACGGACGTGGCGAACGTCTACGGGGCGCAGCTGCCGCGGCACCTGTTCAGCGAGCTCGTCGAGGGCGCGGTCGAGCTGGCGCTCCGACTGGATGCAGCCTGCGTTGTCGTCAACCTGCTGCAGCTGCCGGATCAGCCAGAGCTGCTCCACCAGTGCATCCGAAACGTCGCCAGGCTGCGGGCTGCCTGCGATCCCGTCGGCATGCCGCTGATGGTCGAGCCGCTGGTGATGCGGCCGAGCGACCGGGGCCCGTACGGCGTCGACGGCGACGTGGAGAAGATCGTCCCGCTCGTCAGGCAGGCAGTCGAGCTCGGCGCCGACGTGATCAAGGCCGATCCGACCGACGATCTCGACGACTACGGCCGTGTGATCGACATCGCCGGCGACGTGCCGGTGCTCGTCCGTGGCGGCGGACGCGCCTCCGACGAGGAGATCCTGCGTCGTACGCAGGCCGTGATGGACCACGGGGCGGCCGGCATCGTCTACGGGCGCAACGTGATCCAGCATGACGACCCCGCCGCGATGACGCGGGCGCTGATGGCGATCGTCCACGACGCCGCGAGCGCCGAGCAGGCGCTCGAGCTGCTCCGTGGCTGAGCGCGTCGTCGACTTCGGAATCATCGGCGGCGGCCTCATGGGCCGCGAGTTCGCGAGCGCCTGCGCGCGGTGGATCCACCTCGAGCCGATCGGCGTACGACCACGCGTGGCGTCGGTCTGTGACACCAACCCGGAAGTGCTGGCTTGGTACGAGCGGCTCGACCCACGACCCCGCCTCGTGTCCGATTACCGCGACGTCCTCGCCGACAACACGGTCGAGGCGGTGTACGTCGCCGTGCCGCACAACTTGCACGAGGAGATCTACGTCGCCTGCCTCCGCGCGGGCAAGCACATGCTCGGCGAGAAGCCGTTCGGCATCGACTTCGCCGCCAACGCCGCCATCAACGCGGAGGTCGAAGCCCGGCCCGACCTGCTGGTGCGCTGCTCGTCCGAGCTGCCGTTCTATCCGGGAGGACAGGAGGTGGCGCGCTTCCTCCGCGAGCGCCGGTTCGGCCGCCCCGTCGAGGTGCGCGCGCTGTTCCTCCACTCGAGCGACCTCGATCCCGCCAAGCCGATCAACTGGAAGCGGATCGCTCGGCTCAACGGCGAGTACGGCTGCATGGGCGATCTCGGCATCCATGCGCTCCACCTGCCGCTACGGGCGGGCTGGGAGCCGGTCAATGTCCGCGCGATCCTGTCCGACCTCGTGTCCGAGCGTCCCGACGGCAGCGGCGGCACCGTGCCGTGCGACACATGGGACAACGCCGTGCTCCTCTGCGAGGCCGAGGACGAGGGGCGCCCGTTCCCGTTGCGCGTGGAGACAAAGCGCATCGCGCCAGGCGAGACGAACACGTGGACGGTGGAGGTCGACGGCACCGAGGGGTCGATCGCCTACACGAGCAAGTACCCGAAGACACTGCGCTGGATGGAGTACACGGGCGGGCGCCAGATCTGGCAGGAGCTCGACCTCGGCTCGGTGTCCGCCTACGCGCACGTCACTGGCGCCATCTTCGAGTTCGGGTTCTCGGACGCGATCCTGCAGATGTGGGCCGCGTTCCTCGACGAGCTGGCCCACGGTCGGGACGGGATGCGCCAGCCGTTCCATTGCGCGACCCCGGCGGAGGCCGCAGCCACTCACCGTGTCTTCACGGCGGCGCTCGAGTCCCACCGCGACCGCTCCGTCGTCAGCCTCTGATGCCTCCATATCCGCTTCCGCTCGGGATGAGGCAAACTCGACTCGCGACAGCAAGAATCACGAGGAAGGAGCCGAATGCCCACGTCTGCTGATCTCAGGGGCGTCATCCCCGCCATCCCCACTCCGTTCAGCGCTGACGGCCGCGACATCGACGAAGGAGCGCTGCGTCGCATCGTCCGCCACGTCGTCGCGGGCGGCGTGCACGGCATCATGACGACGGGTGGCACGGGCGAGTTCCCGCACCTCTCACGCCAGGAGCGGCGGCGCGTCAACGAGGTCGTCGCGTCCGAGGTGGCGGGAACGGTGCCGATCTACGCGGGCACGGCCGCCTGCTCCACCTGGGAGGCGATCGAGTTGATGGAGGACGCCGCAGCGGTCGGCGCCGATGCTGCGATCCTGACGCCGCCGTTCTACTTCGCCATCCCGGACTCCATGCTCCACGCGCATTTCGACGACGTGGCCAAAGCCGGAGTCCTGCCCGTCGTCGTCTACAACAACCCGCTCTACACCGGCAACGACCTCAGCCCCCAGCTGATCGCATCCCTGATGGCGCTCGACAACGTGATCGGCCTGAAACAGTCGGACTCCGACCTCGGCGCGCTCGTCGAGGCGCTCCGGCTTTCCGCGGGCACCGGGCGCTCGCTCTGCACCGGGATCGACAGCCAGTTCTACGCGGCACTGTGCGTCGGCGCCCGCGGCATCTTCTCGACGGCAGCGGCGATCGTGCCATCGCAGATGGTCCGGCTCTACGAGCTCGTCGAAGCCGGCGACCACGACGGCGCCCGCGCCCAGCACGAGCTGCTGCAGCCGCTCAACCGCTTCCTCGAGTACGACCCCGGTTACGTATCACCCACGAAGGAGGCGCTCGAGATGATGGGCATCGGCTGCGGCCCCGTGCGACGTCCTCTGCCCGACTTCCCGGATGCGGAGCGGCCCGCTCTGCGCGACGCACTCGCCGCCCTCGGTGCGCTCGAGGCGGCGCTGGCATGAAACTCGTCACCTACCTAGCGAGCGGCGGTGCGCCACGGGTCGGAATCGTGACCGAGGAGGGGAGCAGCGTCATCGATGCTGCCTTCGACGGCGACATGGTCGCGTTCATCGCCGACGGAGAACAGTCACTGGCTGCCGCCCGGGAGAAGCTGGCAGCAGGCGGCTCGTCGTTCGCGCTCGATGAGGTCAAGCTGCTCGCTCCGCTCGCTCCACCCATCATCCTCAACTCCGGCCAGAACTACTGGGATCATCGTGACGAGAAGCCGCCGGTCGATCAGAAGGATCCCGAGTTCTTCCTCAAGGCGCCCCTCGCCGTGATCGGCCCCGGCGACCCGGTCATCCTCGATCCCATCGTCACGAAAAAGCTCGACTACGAGGTCGAGCTCGCCGTCGTGATCGGCAAGCCGGGCCGGCACATCCCGGTCGAGCGCGCGCTCGACCAC
>JBJXGY010000028.1:0-17812 GCA_046160185.1 Gaiella sp.
GCGGTCGGGGGCGTTCACGACCAAGCAGCGTGCGGTGATCGGCTGGGGCCAGTACCGGAGCTGTACGGGTCACAGACGAGCGCCGCACGATGCGCCGTGTCGTGGGCGTCATCCGGACGTGCCGGAACTGCCGATCAATCATCTATCGGCGAACGAAGGTGGCCTGCGCGGTGGTCGGCCCGCTCATCGGGAGCGAGCAGGCGAGGCGCTTGTGGCTGCAGCCGCCGCTCCAGGATCGGAGGCGCCAGCCCTTCGCCGGCCTCGCAGTCAGCCGGAGCGCGGTGAGCGACGTGGGGGCATAGCGGCAGCGCTTCGCGCAGCTGATCTGGAGCGCCTGGTTGACGATCGTGCCCTTGCCCTTGACGACGACGGTCAGCGGGTACGACTCGGGTGCGAAGTGCGCGACGACAGCAGCCGGCTGGTCCATCGGCACGGTGCAGATGTCCGAGCCGGTGCACGCGCCCTCCCAGCGGACGAGACGATTGCCGTCCGCCGGTTCCGCGCTCAGTCGCACCGGGAGGCCGAGGTCCCAGTCCGCCTCGCAGTTCGTGGCCGGGCAGGCGATGCCCGGGTCCTCGCTCTTCACCGCACCTCCACCGACGATCGACACCGCGAGCCTGGCCTGCGCGGCCCGCCGCATCCACGGCGAGTCCTGCAGGTCGTGCCACGCACCGGAGTGGCCGTAGTAGTCGTCGCGATTGAAGTCGAGCACGCGCGTGAAGAGCTCGCCGGCGAACGGGTACATCATGTCGTTGGGGGAGTCGCAGACATGCCCGGGATCGCCGGGGCAGCCGTGGGTGGCGCCGGTGGCCGCGCGCACGATCCCGAGCGAATGGAGGATCTCGTGGATGGCGACCGTCTCCAATTCGCTGCAGGGCCCGAGCAGATAGGTGAAGGCGAAGTACGGTCCACCGTCGGGAAGCCCCCCGCCCTGACCGCAGACGTTCTCCTCGACCGGGCCGTCCACGTACACCAGATACCGGGCCCAGGGAGCGGTGAGACCCACCCGCGGCATCGCGGCCGAGAGCCGTGCGAACCGGGTCGCGAGCGGGTGGTACACCGACCCGGCGTCCGGGAGCCGCACGGATGTGATGTCCACTTGTGGCCCGCACGGGAACGCGGCGAGATCGAAGCGGATCGTTCGCGACTGATCCTGGCTCTGCCACCAGCGCGCGATCAGCTCGATGTCGCCGTTGATGCGGTTCACCACCTCGGCGAACCGATCGGGCGCATCAGCCGGATACGCATAGACGACGTGCACGGCCTTGCCGGAGACGACGGGCGGGCGATCCTCGGCCGACGGCGTCCCGCACCACTCGGCGGTCTGCCTGGCCGACCGGCCGGGAACGAAGGACGTTCCGGGCTGAACCGCTGATGCGCTGCGCGCCGAGGCGGCCTCTGTGGACGCCGGCGAGCCAGGTGACGTGCTCGCGACAGCGATCGCCGCGACAGCAGACAGCATCCCGATCCCCGCCGCAGCCCGCCGATTCATGAGCTGACTCTATTCGGATTCTGCGCCTGTTGGTGCGGACGCCTTCCGGTGGACGATCGCCGTGCTCACATGGTCCGTTCGCGGAGGCACGCCTACGGTAAGCAGCTCCAGGTAGCCGGTCGCGATGGGCTGACGCGTCTCGAGATCGAGCGCCCGCATCAGCCACGCCAGGGTCACGTCCTCGTCCGGCGCAGCCGCGACGCCGTCCTGCACGGCTTCGAGCTCGACGAAGGCCCCCAGGCGCTGCACGTCGTCCAGATGGATGCGGACGTGCTCGTACAGGAACAAGCGCCTGATCTTCTCCACCACCCCGACGACACCCACCGACGCGCGGAGAAGCTCGGCGATGCGCTCGGGCTGGTCGAGTCGCGCCCGCTCGTACGCGCTCGCCCGGACACCCTCGAGCGCCTCGCGCCGATAGGCGATCAGCTCCGCGTCCCCCGTGTCGAGATCCTCCCTCAGCTTGAGCCGGCCCATCGCCACGTCGAAATAGGTGTCGCGCTGGTGGAGCACCCCGAGGTCCCTCGCGCCGATCTCTGCGCACCTCGCAGCTGTCGCAGCGGGATCCGGATCCCGGACCTTGAGCTCGAGGTTGATCACCGCACGAACCGCCCGAACCGGACGAGACGTCCGCCGCCGGTGGGAGACGAGGCCATCGCGGGACGCTACCCCACGGCCCGAGCGGACGCCGGACACCGCTTGTTCATCGTCCTCCGCCTTTCGACCCGATGCCCGCATTCTTCGACTTTGTGGGTGTATCTACCCCCTTCATCCGAAGATTGTGCGGCACCCTTGCCGTTCTCCCGATCAAGTGGCACAGTCCGTCCTCCGTCCTTCGCTCCGGGAGTAACCGCGTGTCCACATCTTGGCCGCACCGCACTGGCCCGTTCGACCTCGTCACGACAGTGCCGTTCGCGAGCGTGATGACGTGACCCTCACTGTCGTCGGCTCGGTCGCCTTCGATGCCCTCGAGACCCCGTACGGCAAGCGGGACAAGATCCTCGGCGGCGCGGCAACCCACTTCTCGCTGGCCGCCCGCTTCTTCTCTGACGTTCGTGTGGTGGGGATCGTGGGGAACGACTTCGGCGCGGAGGAGTTCGACGTGTTCCGGTCACGCGGGATCGACACGTCGGACATCGAGCAGGTCGCCGACGAGAAGTCGTTCTTCTGGGCCGGGCGTTACGAGGAGGACATGCAGGTCGCCCATACCCTCGACACCCAGCTCAACGTGTTCGCCGGTTTCGACCCGGTGCTGTCGCAGGGAGCCCGGGAGGCGGGCGTGGTCTTCCTCGCGAACATCCAGCCGGAGCTCCAGCGCCGTGTGCGGTCACAGTGCGGGAGCGCCAGGATTGCCGGTCTCGACTCGATGAACTACTGGATCGAGTCGGCGAGGGACTCGCTGATCGAGGCCATTCGCTCGGTCGAGATCGTCGTTCTGAACGACGCCGAGTTGCGCATGCTCACCGGTGAGCCGAACCTCGCTCGGGCGGCGAGGCAGATCTGCGATCTCGGTCCCTTCGCCGTGGTCGTCAAACAGGGCTCGTACGGCGCCTGTCTTTTCAACGGAGGCAAGTTCTTCTTCATCCCCGGCTACCCGCTGGAGACGGTGGTCGACCCGACCGGCGCGGGCGACTCGTTTGCAGGCGGTTTCTTCGGGTACCTCGACAGCCACGGTGGGGACACGAGCGACGACGTTCTGCGGTGTGCCGCGGTCTACGGCTCGGTGCTCGCCTCGTACGCGATCGAGGCTTTCGGGAGCGAGCGATTGCAGACCCTCACCCGGGACGAGATCGAGGCGCGCTTCGGCGAGTTTCGGCGGATGACCTACTTCGAGCATGTAGCGACGGCCCAGCCCGACGCGGTCAGCGCCGACTAGGAGGGTTCTGTAATGGCCACGCGAGGATCTGCACCGGCGGTCGACCCGGACACGCCTGCGGCGGTTACGGAGTCGCCACCGTTTCGCTTCTTCGACAACCGGCAGAAGTACCTGGCGTTCGTCACCACGTGTGACGAGAAGATGGTGATCGCCAACCGCGCCTCCAAGGAGCTGGCCAAGGTTCGCCCCGTGCCTCCCGCGCTCCGTATCTTCGACGCGGGGATGGGGGATGCGACGGTGCTCACGCGCCTGATGCGGAGCGCCCACAGGTTCTTCCCCACCGTCCCGCTCGTGGCCGTCGCCAAGGAGATCAGCCTCGAGGACGTACGGCTGGGCCTGGACAAGATGCCCGACCGCTTTCACGAGCACCCGCACACCGTCGTCGTGGTCACGAACCTCAGCTACGCGGACGCTCCGCAGCTGGTTCCCGGCGACCCCGAACAGTCGGCGGAGCTGAATTGGCAGGAGGTTCGCCTGTCGGGGACCTCCGCGCACGAGTTCGGCGACCAGATCGCCGAGCTCACCAAGTCGGTGGCGTACGGCTGGGAGACACGTCCGCATCCGGCGACCGGCAACCCGACGTACGTGCGGCCCTCGGTGATGGTCGTCTACCGCGCCGACCACGAGTTTCTGCTCGACGCGGTCATTCCGCGACCCCGGCGCGACGTGGGCCGGTACGACTTCGTGCTCGCCTCGCAGCCCTGGCGAGCGCGGATGCCTGCGGCGTTCAAGGCGGAGAAGATCCTCGCCCCGCTGGCGCGAAGCCTGGCGCCCGGCGGCCGTCTCCTGACGATCCAGTCTCTCGGGCGCGACCCGGGCCTCGAGGTGGTGCAGGCCCTGTGGCCAGGCGAGAACCCGTTCCAGGTCGGCCGCGCCGAGCTGCTGGAGGCGCTGCGCGAGGCGCTCGGCCCGCAGGCGGACGACTTCGACCTGACGAACCCATCGGACGGGGAGTCGATCTTCCAGTACCGCATGCACACGTTGCCGACCGAGATCGGCGACCGCATCGGGACCTCCACGCTCTTCGCCGCCTGGAACGCCGTCATCTACGTGAACCAGATCGAGGACGAGCGGCTCGACAACGTCGTCACCACTGGCCGCTATCTCCAGGTGACCCAGGATGTGCTGCACCGTAACGGCGGCCTCTGGTTCAACGACGAGGCGTTCGTCGTCACACGCCGCAACGGCTGACGCTCAGTCGCGGCCGTAGAAGATGCGGCGCGCGCTCGCCGTCAGGCGGGCCTCGGGTTCTCGCGCGTAGGAGAGGACGGCGTTGATGCGCGGTCTTACGCCTTCCACCGGCGTCACCCGGTGTGGGCTCAACCGGCCGCGGAAGAGCGCGAGCGTGCCCGGCTCGGCGTTCATGGTGCGGACGCGGCTGCGATCGCCCTGAAGGAGCGCGCGCACCCCCTCCGGGTTCGCATCCCCCGGCGTGCGCAGCATCGGCACGTACTCGAACACACCACCCGTGGTGGCCGGTTGGAGCATCAGCGTGACCACGAAGTCGGCGTTGTCGAAATGCCAGCCGAGCTCGTCGTCCGGCTCGTAGAACATCACGTTCAGCGCGCCGATCTCGTCGGCCTGGCGGTAGAGCGGATCCACCTCGAGCGCGGCGCCGACGAAGCGCGTCAGCTCGTCCATCTCGTAGAGGGCGCGCAAGACCGACGAGGCAGGGAGCTGGTCGTAGGCCACGCAGCCTTTGGCGGACCGGACACGAATGCGCAATGGATCGTCCGGCGCGAGGTCCGCCTCCTCGCGCCCCGAGAACTCGATGTCGTGCGTCGTCGCCGTCCTGTACGCCAACGCTCGGGTCTCGGCGACCTCGTCGACGATGCGCCCGACCGTCTCCGGCCGCAGGAACTGCGGCAGGTCGCAGGCACCGAGGTCTGCGAGCTCTGCCCGGCACCGCATGACCAGCGCCCGTCCCGCCGGCCCGTCGAGGTCGTGCACGGGGTAACGCTCGAGATCGACGGTCTCGGTGAGTGCGGCCACCGTCACGGCGTGCCTCCTTGATCGCGGCTGTTCATGCAGCCAGCGTGACACAACTCTTCCGACAGAGGAAGCCGGATATAATGAGCAAAATGATCGGAGATATCGATCCTTTCTGGCAGCGCATCGAGCTCCGGCACCTGATCGCCTTGCGGGCCGTCGCCAGAACCGGATCCTTTCGCCGAGCGGCTGCGAGTCTCGGCTACAGCCTGTCCACGCTGAGTGAGCAGGTGGCGAGCCTCGAGAGGCTGGTGGGCCAGCGTCTTGTCGAGCGGCCAGGGGGGCGGCGTGCGGTCTCGATCACTCCCGCCGGGCTCCGCCTGCTCGAGCACGCCGACGAGATAGCGGCACGGATCGCCGCCGCGCGCGCCGACCTCGAAGCCATCAGGCTCGCCCGCCCGACGCTGCGGCTCGGGATCTTTCAGAGCGTCGCTGTGAGGCTGCTACCCGGGATCCTTCGCCGCCTCACTCCGCTACGCCCTGCTCTCGCGCTCGAGCTGATCGAGCGCGTCGACGACGCGCTGCTCCTGACACTGGTCGCACGTGGTGACATCGACGCGACCTTCACGGCCCTGCCCGTCGATCCGGGGCCGTTCGTGACTGCCCACCTCCTCGACGATCCTTACCTGCTGCTCGCTGCCGCGGACGGGCCGCTCGCCGATCACGATTGCGTCACACCCGACGAGCTCGCCGACTACCCGCTGATCGACCATCGCGAGCTCCGGCCTGTGCACCATGGCCAGGAGCGCCTGCCGCGACGGATCCGGCCGCCGATTGCGGCGCGCAGCGACGACAACGCAACCATTCATGCCCTCGTCGGCGCCGGGATCGGGGTCGCGATCCTCCCTCGCCTGAGCATCGACCCGCGTGACCCCGCCGTGCGGGCGATCCCGTTCGACCCTCCGGTCGCACCACGCCGGATCGCGCTCGCGTGGCACCACGACCGCCGACCCGACGGCCTCGAAGACCTCCTCGCCGCAGCGCGCCACGAGGCGAGCCGGCTGGCGCCGGTGCCCGCCCACGCCACGTCCCGCGATCGAAGCCAGGCTCCGTCACGGGGAAGCGATGAGCCTTGTGTCCCGTTCGGGTCGTAGGGTCATGGGGCGGAATCGACAGCGCCAGGGAGGCGTTGACCAGGAGATGGAGGAGGCGTGGGGCCAGTGAACGGCGATCGTGCGATCCGGCTGCGGGCCGTGGTCAAGCGATACGGCGAGATCACCGCGGTTGCGGGGCTCGATCTCGATGTGCCCACGGGCACGTGCGTCGGCCTGCTCGGACCGAACGGCGCGGGCAAGTCGACGACGATGCGCATGCTGACGGGTCAGACGATCGCCGACGAAGGCGAGGTCGAGGTGCTCGGGTTCCGGCTGCCGCAAGAGTCGAAGCAGGCGCGCGCGCAACTCGGTGTCACGCCGCAGCTCGACAACCTCGACGTCACGCTCACCGTGGAGCAGAACCTGCTCGTCTTCGCCCACCTCTACCGCATCGGCCGTTCCGACCGGCGGGAGGCGATCGAGCGCGCGCTCGGGATGGCCAAGCTGGTCGACCGGCGTGACAGCCGCGTCGACAAGCTGTCCGGCGGCATGCGCCGCCGGCTGCTGATCGCCCGCGCGCTCGTTCACCGCCCGAGGCTGGTGCTGCTCGACGAGCCGACCGTCGGCCTCGATCCGCAGGTGCGTCAGGAGCTGTGGGCGCTGATCGACGCCCTGCGGGCGGAAGGCACGACGATCCTCATGTCGACCCACTACATCGAGGAGGCGGAGCGCCTCGCCGACACGGTTCTGATCATGTCCCACGGGAGGGCCGTCGCCGCGGGCGCGCCGGCCCGGCTGGTGGCCGAGCACGCCGGCAGTGAGGTGGTCGAGGTGTACGGACCGCCACCCAGGCTCGCAGAGGCGGAAGCGTCTGCGCGGGCGGCGGGACTGCGTACGAGACGCACCGGGACGAGCGTCTCGGTGCTCGGCATCGACGGGCTCGACGGGGGTGCACCCGCCGGTGAGCGCCGTCCCGCGAATCTCGAGGACGTCTTCGTCCTGCTCACCGGAGAAGAGATCGCCTGATGGCCGCCGCCAGACAGCCGGGCACGGCGCGGCTCGGTCGTCTGGAACGGCCCGCGCTGACCGGCGTGCTCGTGCGCGAGATCGTGAACTACTCTTCGTACTGGAAGGCGTCGACCTTCTCGTCGACCGTCGAGCCCACGATCTACCTGCTGGCCTTCGGCTTCGGGTTCGGCTCGATCGTCAGCACTATCGGCGGCTTCGACTACGTCGACTTCGTCGGGACGGGGACAGTGGCGACGGCGGTGCTCTTCTCGAGCGCCTTCGCGGCCATGTTCGGCACGTTCGTCAAGTACCAGTTCCAGCGCACGTACGACGCGATCCTGGCGGCGCCGGTCGATACCGAGGAGCTCGTGACGGCCGAGGCACTGTGGATGGCGACCAGGGCGGGCGTCTACGGCTGCGTCCCGATGCTCGTCGCGATGGTGTTCGGGCTCGACCCCTCGTGGGGCATGCTCACCGTTCCCTTGATCGCCTGGATCGCCGGCTACGGCTGGGCGTGCTTCGGGATCTCGGTGGCCGGTTATGCGAAGTCGATCGAGAACTTCAACTACGTGGTGAGCGCCGGGCTTACGCCGATGTTCCTGCTCGCCGGCTCCTTCTTCCCGCTCGACGAGTTTCCGCAGTGGGCGCGGATCCTGGCGGGCTTCAATCCGCTGTATCACTGCGTCCAGCTCGTCCGCGGCGCCGTGTTCGGCTGGGACGGATGGCTCGATCTCTTGTCGGTCGGCTACCTGCTGCTGTTCGGCACGATCATGTGGCGAGTCGCGATCCATGCCATGACGCGCAAGCTCATCGACTGACGGCCTATCCCGGTAGGGCGCCACGCCGCAACCGGCCGGCGATCCTGGCGGGATGGGCCCTACGCATGCGCCCGTCGCTCAACGCGTCCGGTCGGTCGTCTCGCTCGCTGCGAGGAAGGTCGACGCGGCGGCCTCGCCCGCCGCGAAGCTCTTCTCCGCGAGCCAGCCGCCGTCGACCGTGAGCGCGATGCCGTTCACGTACGCGGACTGGTCGCTCGCGAGGTAGAGCGCGGCGTCGGCGACATCCGCGGCGATCCCCACCCGGCCCTGCGGGACGACGGTGCGCAGCCCTTCCTCGAAGGCGTCCTCGGCGAAGTACTGCTCGGTCAGCGGAGTCCGGATCAGGCCCGGGCAGATCGCGTTGACGCGGATCCCGGCGGGGCCGAGGTCGCGCGCGAGGCTCTTGGTCAGCCCGACGACACCGTGTTTCGCAGCCGTGTACGCGGGGCGCCGGGCGAGCCCGATCAGACCGCCGACCGAGGAGATGTTCACGATCGCGCCGCCGCCACTCTCGCGCATCCGCCGCGCGACCGCCTGGCAGCAGTAGAAGGTGCCGCTGAGGTTGACCGCGATCACGTTGTCCCACTCGTCGGTCGCCATCGTGTAGACGTCGCCGATCTCACGGACACCGGCGCTGTTGACGAGCACGTCGATCCGGCCTTCGGAGATCGCGACCCGGTCGACCGCGCGCTCCACGTCCGACGGAGACCGGACGTCGGCGTGAACGGCCACGTCGCCTGTGCGGTCGACGCCGGTCACGCGGGCACCCTCCCGCGCGAAGCGCTCGGCGATCTCGCGGCCGATCCCGCTTGCCGCCCCCGTGACCAACACCACTCGGTTTTCGAGCATCCGGTCCACGTCCCGAGTAGTTTAGTCCGGCGAACTTCCCCGAGCCTGGTCTGAACGTCAGGCCCACGACATCCCGACGGAGGAGCTTCCATGCCGAAGATCCATGCGAACGGAGCGGATTTCTACTACGAGCTGACCGGGTCGGGCCCGTACCTGGTCCAGATCAGCGGCGCGGTGAGCGGCCACGAGGCCTATGCCCCGATCACGCCGGTCATGGCCGAGCACTTCACGGTACTCGACTTCGATCACCGGGGCTACGGCCTCAGCGATCGCCCCGACCAGATCTACGACATCGGCGTGTGGTCCGAGGACCTGGCTGCGATGCTCGACGCGCTGGGCATCGAGAAGGCCCACATCCACGGCGGCTCCATGGGCGCCTTCATCGCGGTCGACTTCGCGGTCAACCATCCCGAACGGGTGGACACGCTGATCCTGGGCGGTGGAGCGGCGAAGTCGGGCTACTGGGCGCAATGCATCTTCCGCATCTGGCAGGACCTCGCGAACGCTTACGGAGTGGACTCCGACGCGCTCATCCGGGCGATCCTGGTAACGGGATTCAGCCAGACGACAATCGACCAGCCCGGCTCGGCGGACGGCCTCGTGGAAGGCATTCGGGGCATCATCCAGCGGAATGTGACGCCTGCCGTCTTCCAACAGGCGTGCCAGGCGATGATCGATTACGACGTCCGCGACCGGCTGGGCCGGATCACCCGGCCCACGCTCGTGATGGTCGGCTCGGACGACAACCTGACCCCGTTGCACCAGGAGCCGTCGGGTGCCGGGATGCAGTACATGGCCGACCACATCCCGGGAGCCGAGCTCGTGATCGTGCCCAACTCCGGGCATGCCCACCTGTTCGAGCGGCCCGCCGAGTCGTGCCGGATCATCCTCGACTTCCTGCTTCGCGACCGGGGCCGATGAGTCCACGGTGACGGTGGGTGCGAGGTCCGGCTGATGTCGGCACGCACGGGTCGCCGATCGCCTGCACGCTCCCTACGTATGGATCAGGAGCCGGTGCCGGCAGCGGTGCTGGTGGCACGCCCGGGTCTCATGCGGGCTCCTCGAACGGCCGGCCGAGGACAAGCTGCATGTCGCGGATCGATCGCGTCCTGAACAGCGCCTCGCAGGAAGCGAGATAGAAGTCCCAGATCCGGATGAAGCGTTCGTCGAAGCCGAGCGCCCGCACTTCGGGGAGGCTCGCGAAGAACCGCTCGCGCCATGCCTTCAGCGTGTCGGCGTAGTGAGGCCCGATCTCCTCGAGCGAGACCACCATCAGGTTCGAGGCCTGTGTCATCGCCGTCTGCAGCGCGTCGAGCGAGGGCAGCAGAGACCCCGGGAAGATGTAGCGCTGAACCCAGTTCTCTTTGCGCCGGTAGCGCTCGAAGCGCTGGTCGGGCATCCCGATCACCTGGATCGCGGCGAGGCCGCCGGGCGCGAGCAGCCGGTCGCAGGCGGCGAAGAACGTGGGGTACTGGGAGTAGCCGATCGCCTCCAGCATCTCGATCGACGCGATCTTGGAGAACTGTCCCTCGAGAGTCCGATAGTCCCGCTCGAGGATCTCGACGCGATCGGTGAGGCCTGCTGCCGCGACGCGCTCTCGCGCGAGCTCGAGCTGCTGCTGCGAGAGCGTGATTCCGGTAACCCGCGCCCCGTACTCGCCGGCGGCCATCAACGCGAAGCTGCCCCAGCCGCAGCCGATCTCGAGCACGTGGTCGCCGGGTCGCAGGCGCAGCTTCTCGCAGATCACCCTCAGCTTCCGCCTCTGCGCCTGCTCGAGCGTGTCGCCCTCCTGCCACAGAGCGCAGGAGTAGGTCATCGACTCGTCGAGGAACAGCCGGTAGAGGTCGTTGCCGAGGTCGTAGTGGTACCGGATGTTCGCCCGGGCCTTGCGCAGGCCCTGCCGGGGGGAGATATGGGGGCGGTAGCGGTCGAGCCGCGCGAGGCGAGAGCGGGCGCGCCACGTCTCGAGGTTGCGCACGACGAGTGCGAGCAGGCCGGGCAGGTCGTCGGTGTGCCACTCACCGGCGGCGTAGGACTCGCCGAAGCCGAGGCTGGGAGAGCGTGCCAGCCGGCGGAAGACCTCGTTCGACGTGACCGTGACGACGACCGGGTCGCCCGTCCCGGCGCGATACACGTCACCGCCCGGGAGGCGCAGCTCCAGCGCGCCGTGGGCGATGTGGTCGAGCGCCCGGATCACCGCGCGCTCGGCGAGGCGGGCGCCGATCCGGCGCCCGGCCGGAAGCTCTCGCAGCACCTCGGTCATCGCTTCACCGATCCCTCGCCGGGCACGAACGGCGGCTTGTGGAAGAACGGCACGCGTTTCAACCAGAGCCGCGCTGCCTGGAGGTGGATCAGGGCGGTCACCCGTAACGGCATCAGCGGGTAGCGAAGCAGGGCGCGGGCGAGGGTCGCACTCGTCAGCGGCCGCCGCGTTCCCGTGAGCGTGGCGAAGAACGGCCGCGTCGTGCCCTCGGTGAGGTCGATCCGCACATCGAGCCGCTCACCTGGTTCCGAGAACCACCACTGGTAACTCTGGTCGAGGCCGAAGAAGGGCGACACGTGCAACCTCTTGTCGTGACGGTACGAGAGCCGCCGCTCATCGCGCGCCTGGTTCGCGGGCGAGAGAAGGTAGGGGAGCCGCTCGCCGAAGGTGTTGCTGACCTCGGCGACGATGCAGGCGAGCTCGCCGCCCTGGTAGCAGTAGAAGAAGCTGACCGGGTTGAACACGTAGCCCAGGACACGCAGGTTCGTCACCAGCAGGATCCGGTCGGCGTCGATCCCCTGCTCGGCAAGGTAGGCGCGCACGTCCATGTGGTCGCGGTCGTGGAGGCTGACGACGCTGTGCCGGTTCCAGCCGAACAGGCGAACGCGCCGGTCGAGCTCAGGTAGCTCGTCGAGGTCGAGCAGGTAGAAGCAGACGCGGTAGCGGAAGACGTTCTCCCTGGGCGTCTTCCGCGCGTGCATCACGGTGCCGGTGTAGAGCGCCGACCTCATGCGCATTCGCCGATCGCGGCGGCGGCGGCGAGGCCGGACCGCAGTCCGTCCTCGTGAAAGCAGTAGCCCTGCCATGCGCCTGCGAAAGCGGTGCGTCGCGGGCCGTTGAGGCGGGGGAGTTTGGGTTGGGCGCGCATCGAGTCGTGTGTCACGAGCGGGTGTCGGTACGAGAAACGGCCGATGATCGTCGTGGGGTCGATTTCGGCTGTTCGGTTCAACGTTACGCAGTAGTGCTCGTCCTCGTCGAGGCGCTGGAGCTTGTTCAGGTAGTAGGTCATCGTCGGGCTGCCGGCGAACGAGCCGCAGTCGCGGAGTTGGTAGTTCCAGGAGCCGCGGGTGGCGGCGCGTCGGGGCAGGAACCGCTCGTCGGTGTGCAAGACCGTGTCGTTCTCGGTCGTCCCGAACACGCTCAGCAGGCGGTGCTCGTCCTCGCTCGGATCCTCGAGCAGTCGTAGGGCCTGGTCGGCGTGGGTTGCGACCACGACGCCGTCGAAGCGCCGCGCTTCGTCGCTCGCGAGCCGCAGTTCGACGCCGCCCTCGAAACGGCGGATCGAGCGGACCTCGGTCGAGAGATTGATGCGCAACCTCTCGGAGAGGGCGCGCACGTAGGTCTGGCTGCCACCGGCGACCGTCCGCCAGCGGAGGCGCGTGTAGCCGAGCATCCCGTGGTTGGCGAAGAAGCGGATCGCGTAGACGAGGGGGAAGTCGAGCGTCTGACTGGGAGCGGTCGACCAGAGCGCAGCACAGAGCGGGACGAGGAAGTGGTCTCGAAAGTGCCGTGAGTAGCGCTCCTCGTCGACGTAGCGGGAGAGGCTCCAGCCCTCGAAGCGCGGGTCGTCGAGCACGCTGCGTCCCCGGCGCAGGAAGCGGGCGATCTCGAACGTCAGCCGCGTCAGCGGCGGGCGGCGCCCTGAGTACTCGAGGTCGTGCCGTTTGCAGGCGACCGAGAAGGTCATCTCCGACGGCTGCGTGCGGATGGCGAGCTCCCGGAAGAGGCGGACGAGGTTCGGGTAGGTGTCCTCGTTGTGGACGATGAAGCCGGTGTCGAGCGCCAGCGTCCTTCCGGCGACGATGTGCTCGACCGTATTCGAGTGGCCGCCGGGGCGGTCGTCACGCTCGAAGAGCTCGACCTCATGGCCCTTCGAGAGTGCGTGGGCCGCTCCCAGGCCGGCGATGCCGGTGCCGATCACCGCGAACCTCATCTGGCTCCGCCATCCACACCTTAGACAGTACCTACACATACCTTGACCGGCCTGTTGGATAGGCCTGTTGCTAGTGCGCCATCTCGCAATGTTCCACCGGAAACTCGGTGAGGGAGTGCGCCCTCTTCAGGCAGCAAGCATCTGGTGCGGCGGCTCACAACGATCATTTCCTGTCTATCGTTGTGAGACGCTGCACTAGAGTGCCGGGAATCGGATGGCCCGCTATGTCACCAAGATCGAGTCCGCGCTTCCGCCGGCTGCGGCGTTCGCCTATATGGCGGACTTCGCCAACGCTCGCCTCTGGGACCCGAGCGTCAGCGAGGCCCGCCGGGTCGGCGAGGCGTCGATCGGGCTCGGTTCCGCGTTCGACCTCGTCGCGCGCTTCGGCGGACGCGACGTGCCGCTTCGCTACGAGATCGTTGAGTTCGACGCACCGCGACGGGTTGTGCTCGAGGCGCGGCGTCCGGGCTTCGTCTCGAAGGACACCATCACGGTCGAGCCCGCCGAGAACGGGTCGGTGGTGCACTACGACGCGACCCTTGCGTTCGGTGGGCTCGGTCGGCTGTTCGACCCTGTGATGCAACGCATCTTCGCCCGGGTCGGGGCTCGCGCGACGCTCGGGATGCAGAAGGCGCTCAACCCGTGACCTCCGTACCCGGGGCGAAGCTCGTGGACTGGGCCCTGGAGGCGAGCATCGCCGGCAGTTTCACGCGGATCGGTTACCTGGCCCGGCGGCGCCTCTACGACTGGACGCCGCTGGGGTCGTTCGATCTCGGCGGCAAGGTCGCAATCGTGACCGGGGCGACCTCGGGCCTCGGGCGGGTGGCTGCAGGGTCGATCGCGGCGCTGGGCGGGCACGTCTGCATCGTCGGGCGAGACGCGGCGCGCACCGAGCGCGCCCGCAGCGAGATCGCCGCTGCGGCAGGCTCCGGGGTCGAGGCAGACCTCGCAGATCTCTCGTCCCTCGCGGAAACTGCAGCCTTCGCCTCCCGCTTCGCCGAACGACATGACCGCCTCGACGTGCTCGTCCTGAACGCCGGCGCGCTCACCCACGAATACACGGTGACCGACGAGGGCCACGAGCTGACGTTCGCGACCCAGGTGCTGTCGCCGTTCCTGTTGATCCGTGCGCTTCGGCCTCTGCTCGAGGTAGCGGCCCCGTCGCGTGTGATCCTCGTCGCGTCTGGCGGCATGTACACCGAGCCGCTCGACGTCGACGCGCTCGACCCCGAACCCGCCTCGTACGACGGGACGAAGACGTACGCGCGCTGCAAGCGTGCACAGGTCGCGCTGGCCGAGGAGTGGACGCGAGACCTGCTCGACACCGGCATCACCGTCAATGCCATGCATCCCGGCTGGGCGGACACCCCCGGGCTCCGAACCGCGCTTCCCGGCTTCCGCCGCGTCGTCGGGCCGCTGCTCCGGACACCGGAGGAAGGAGCCGACACGATCGTCTGGCTGGCCGCCGCGCCGGAGACGGCGGAGCTCAGCGGCCTGTTCTTCCTCGATCGGCGACCCCGAGCGAAGCATCGCCTGGGCCGCACCCGCCGCCCCGACGAGGCCCGTGAGGCCGCACGCCTCTGGCGGCTCTGTTCGGAGCGCACGGCCCCGTTCGTGCCCGAACTCGGCAGATCAGCCGTCTGACCCGGTGGGCGCGAGCGTGCTCCGCTGCCCGCCGAGCAGCCGGTCGACGGCGTCGCGACGGTAGTCGAAGATGCGCTCGAGATCACGAGCGATCAGGATCCGGTGTGCGATCGCTCCCAGTGGCCCGTACGGCATACGGTAGAGAACGGTGTCGCGAATCATGGTGCCGTCTCGTCGCTCCTCGAAGGCGTGGGTGTGCTCCCAGAGCCGGAACGGGCCGTCGATCTGCTTGTCCACGAAACGCCGTCCCGGCCTCCACTCGATGATCTCTGTGCGCCAGCGGACGGGCAGCCGGTGCATCGTGAGCAGGTACTCGATCGTCGCTCCCTTCTCCATCTGAATGGGTCGGGGCGTGAGGATCCGGAAGCGGAGCCATGGCGGTGTGAGCGCTTCGAGGTTGTAGGCGTCGGCGAAGAACGCGAACGCTTCCTCGACGGACAGGGGCACGGGCTGGAAGCGTTCGATGCGGCGGTGTGGCTCAGGCATGGTCGGCGCCCGTCCGTGTCCCCGGAAGGGAACCCGGCGGTTGCGCAGGTGTCCGGGCGGTGTCCGCGATCCTCTTCAGCATTCCCTGGAAGATCCAGGAATGGACGGGGAAGAGGCCGTACCAGTACGCGGTACCGAGCAGGCCGGTCGGGTGGAAGATCGCGGTCTGGCGGATCGTGCTGCCCGAGCCGTCCTCGTCGACCTCGAACTGGAGCCACGCCCTCCCTGGGAGCTTCATTTCGGCGCGGAGCCGAAGCAGGCGGTCGGGCTCGTAGGCTTCGACCCGCCAGAAGTCGAGCGCGGATCCCACAGCCGGCGTCTCGGGATCGCGCCGGCCGCGCCGCACGCCCACGCCTCCGGCGAGCAGGTCGACGAATCCGCGCAACCGCCAGAGCGGGTTGCCGAAGTACCAGCCCGTCGCTCCGCCGATTCGCCGGATCGGCCGAAACGCCTGCGCCGGGGTGACCGGGACCCGCAACGCGCGAGAGTCGACCAAGCGCTTTCCGTGCCGTACGCCGCCGTAGCGTTCCGGCCGTGGGCCTGCGGAGCAGACAGCATCGGACCAACGGGTCTCCGCGAACGCGCGATCCTCGTTCACCAGGGCACGCGCGATCGCCTCACGGTAGCCCCGAGGACGGATCGGGAAGGTGCGGTCGGCCTCTGCGCTGTGGACGACGGTCTCGTGCGGGAGGCTGTCGATCAGCTTGCGGCCGACGCGCGCGTAGACGGGCGTGACGAGGCCGAGCCAAAGGCTCGACAACCGTGCGGTGAGGAACGGCACCGGGATGATCCACCGGCGGATGCCGAGCTGACGGGCGTATTCGCGCATCAACCCCTCGAACGAGACTTGGTCGGCGCCGCCGATCTCGAACACCCTGTTGCCTTCGAGCTCGACGTCGAGAGCGGCAAGGAGGTAGTCGAGCACGTCCTCGATGGCGATCGGTTGCGCCTTGGTACGCACCCAGCGCGGCGTGATCATCACCGGCAGGCGCTCGACAAGCGTGCGGAGCATCTCGAAGGAGAAGCTTCCCGAGCCGATCACGATCGAGGCCCTGAACTCGAGCGTCTGTACACCCGTGTCGGCGAGAATCCGGCCGACTTCCTGGCGGCTGGTGAGGTGGCTCGAGAGATCACTGCCGGCGCCGAGCCCGCCGAGGTAGACGATCCGGCGCACGCCTGCCTCGCGCGCTGCCGCCGCAAAGTTTTCTGCGGCACGACGGTCGTGCTGCTCGAAGCTTGCCGCAGCGGCCATCGAGTGGACGAGGTAGTAGGCGGTCTCGACCCCGCGCATCGCCGGGCGCAGGGACTCGAGGTCGAGGACGTCGCCGGCCATGACCGTGGTCGTGTCGCGGTGCGGAGCGACGGCCTCCGGGCGGCGGGTCAGGCAGCGCACGGGCTCCCCGCGCTCTTCGAGAGCGCGGAGGAGACGGCCGCCGACGTAGCCGGTGGCGCCGGTCAGCAGGATCGTCGGACGCTTTGGGGCGGGCGCGGAGCTCATGCCGGCCCGCAGCGCCGGAAGTCGCTCCGGCGGCTCATGGCTCGGGAAGATCCCCGAGGCGGCCGCTGTCGCGGCCGGCCGCTGCCGCGGTAGGCGAGACGGAGGGCTGACACAGGCCGTCTCATGCCCGCGCAACCTCTTCGGCCGCCGCGATCAGGTCTCCGTCCAGACGGCGGACGCGAAGCCGGGCGCAGAGCTCGTCTGTTGCGCCGGGGCCTGCGAGCGCGAGCGGTGCCGCCCGGGCCAGCCGGCGAAGGGCAGCGGTGTGTGCCCCGAGCAGGGCGGGGTCGAAGCTCGACACGACGATGAGCCCCGGCCGCGTCGTCTCGGCAGCACGAGCGAGCGTCGCAATCGGTGTGTCGGCGCCGAGAAAGAGGATCCGCCACGAGTGAGAGCGCAGGACGAGCCCGAAGGCGAGCAGCGTGGTGTCGTGCATCTCACCGGGTGCACACGCGAGAAGTGCGAGCGGGCCCGTTCCGCGGCCCCAGAACCGGGCCAGTGCAAGCAGCCGACCGCGGATCAGGTTGCTCGCGAAGTGCTCCTGGCTGACCTCGATCTCGCCGCGCGCCCAGCCGTCGCCGATCTCCTTCAAGACGGGCAGCACCACGTGGCGCAGCGATGTCTCCAGGCCGAACGCAGCAAGGCTCTCGTCGAGCGCCGAGTGAGCGGCGGCCTCGTCCCAGCGGCTGAGCGCCGCGAGCAGGCGAGCGGCGAGGTCCTCGAGCATTCCCTCGGACGGCCGCTCGTCCTCGACTGCGGCGCGCGCAGACTCCGCGGCTGAGAGCCCTCGGTCGAGCCCGCGCTGCATGCGTTCAACACGAGCGGCGTCGGCCGCTGTGTAGAGCCGGAAGCCGCCCGGCGAGCGAACCGGCCGCGTCAGCCCGTACCGCGACTCCCACGCGCGTAGCAGTTCGGGACTGAC
>JBJXGY010000029.1:0-3482 GCA_046160185.1 Gaiella sp.
GATCTCAGCCCTCGACGTCGTCATCGAGCGACGGGAGTACCGTTCGACCGATCTCCACGGGCGTTTCCTCGTCGTCGTCGCCACGTCGACGACAGCGCTCAACCGCCGAGTCTTCGCCGAGGCGGACGCGCGCGGGATTCTCTGCAACGTGGTCGACGTGCCCGCTCTCTGCAGCTTCATTCTCCCCGCCGTGCACCGAGTCGACCCGATCGCGGTGGCCGTTTCCACCGGCGGCGCGTCGCCGGCGCTGGCGCAGCGGCTGCGGGACGACATCGCGGCGGTCGTGCGGCCCGAGCATGCCGAGCTCGCCCACCGGTTGCGGGAGCTCCGCCCGTGGGCCAAGGAGCATCTGCCGACGTACGAGGCACGGAAGGAGTACTTCCAGCGGGTCGTCGAGGAGTCGCTCTCGTGACCGTGCACCTCGTCGGAGCGGGTCCCGGCGATCCCGGTTTGCTCACGGTGAAAGCGCTCGAGCTGCTGCGCTCGTGCGATGCGGTCGTCTACGACGCGCTCGTCTCGCCCGAGGTCGTGGCGGAGGCGCCGGACGATGCGCTGCTCGTCTCCCGGGTGGGTATGCGGCAGGCGCAGGTCAACGACCTGCTCGTGCGTCTGGGTCGCCGCGGCCTCCAGGTCGTGCGTCTGAAGGGCGGCGATCCGTTCGTCTTCGGCCGGGGTGGGGAGGAGGCGCTGGCGCTGGCCGCCGCCGGGGTGCCTTTCGAGGTCGTGCCCGGCGTGAGCTCGCTCGCGTCCGTGCCGGCATCTGCGCTGATCCCGGTCACGCACCGGGGGCTCGCGGACACCGTGACGCTCGCCACCGGTCGCAGCGAGGACGGCGGCGAGCCGGATTACGCGGCTCTCGCCGCAGCCGGTGGGACGATCGTGCTCTTCATGGGCCTGGCCCGCCTCGAGCGCATCGCTCGTGGTCTCGTCGCGGCAGGGCTCTCTCCGGCGACGCCCGCCGCAGTCGTCTCCCAGGGGACGCTGCCGGGCCAGCAGTCGGTGACCGCAGATCTCGCCACGATCGCCGAAGCCGCGGAGGGCCTGGCTTCACCCGCGCTCCTCGTCGTAGGATCGGTCGTCGCCGTCGGGGCTGCTCTGCGTGAAGTGTCGACGGGTGCGGTCGCAGCCCTGCCGTAACCCGTAACCTGGAACGGTGGCCGCGCGAGAGTTCCGCCGTATCGGCGACCTGCCGCCGTACGTGTTCGCGGTGATCCGTGAGCTGACGCTCGAGCTGCGCCGGGCGGGGGAGGACGTGGTCGACCTTGGCTTCGGCAACCCTGATCTGCCCTCCCCGGAGGTGGCGGTGGCGAAGCTGGCAGAGGCGGCCGGGAAGCCGCACAACCACCGCTATTCGGCTTCCAAGGGCATCCCCAAGCTCCGCTCGGCAGCCGCGGATCTCTACCGGCGACGGTTCGGCGTCGAGCTCGACTCCGAGACGCAGGTGGTGGCGACGATGGGTGCCAAGGAGGGTTTCGTCCACCTGATGTGGGTGCTGCTCGAGGCCGGCGACACCGCCCTGGTGCCGGCGCCCAGTTACCCGATCCACATCCATGGGCCTATGCTCGCGGGGGCCAACGTGTTCCAGGTGAAGATGGGACACGACGAGGATCTGTTCGCGAACCTGCTGGAGACGTGGGAGCTGGCCCGGCCGCGCCCGCGCGTGATGATCCTCTCGTTCCCGCACAACCCGACGACCGCCACGGTCGAGCTCGAGTTCATGGAGCGCGCAGTCGCCTTCGCACGAGAGCACGAGATGCTCATCGTCCACGACTTCGCCTACGCCGATCTCGGCTTCGACGGGCACCGGCCGCCCTCGATCCTCCAGGTGCCGGGCGCGAGCGACGTCGCCGTCGAGCTCTACACGCTCACCAAGTCGTTCTCCATGGCCGGATGGCGGGTCGGGTTCGTCGTCGGCAACGCACCGGCCGTGCAGGCGCTGGCACGCCTCAAGTCGTGGCTCGACTACGGCACCTTCCAGCCCATCCAGATCGCTGCCATCACCGCCCTCAACGAGGCGCCGGAGACACCCGTCGAGGTGTCGGAGGTGTACCGGTCGCGTCGTGATGCGCTCTGCGAGGGGCTGGCGCGGGTTGGCTGGGAGATCGCCAAGCCGAAGGGCACGATGTTCGTGTGGGGCCGGATTCCCGAGTCGCACCGGGCCATGGGCTCACTCGCCTTCGCCGAGATGCTCGCGCGCGAGGCCAAGGTCGCCGTCTCGCCGGGCGTCGGCTTCGGCCCGGGCGGAGAGGGATACGTGCGCTTCGCCCTCGTCGAGAACGAGCACCGCATCCGTCAGGCCGTGCGGGGGATCGGTGGTGTGCTCCGGGACAGCTGACCCCCGGTCGCCCCACGCCGGCGCTCCTACATGCGAAAGACGCCGCGCTCGACCGGGCCGAGCGGGGCGGACGCGCAGGCGGCCAGCGCCACCGCGAGCGCGTTCCGGGTCTGGCGCGGGTCGATCACGCCGTCGTCCCACAGGCGGGCCGTCGCATAGTACGGGTTCCCCTGGCGCTCGTATTGCTCGTGGAGCTCCTCGCGAAACGCCGCCTCCTCGGCGGCGGGCCAGTCCCGGCCCTGCGTCTCGAGAGCGTCGCGTCTCACGGTTGCCAGCACCGTCGCCGCCTGCTCGCCGCCCATCACGGAGATCCGCGCGTTCGGCCACATCCAGAGAAAGCGCGGTGAGTACGCGCGGCCGCACATGCCGTAGTTGCCGGCGCCGAACGAGCCGCCGATGATCACGGTGAGCTTCGGGACACGGGCGCACGACACGGCGGTCACAAGCTTGGCTCCGTCCTTGGCGATACCGGCGGCCTCGTACTCGCGGCCGACCATGAAGCCCGAGATGTTCTGGAGGAAGACGAGCGGGATGCCGCGCTGGTCGCACAGCTCGACGAAGTGGGCGCCCTTGAGCGCGCTCTCCGCGAAGAGCACGCCGTTGTTCGCGACCACGCCCACGCGGTGCCCGTCGAGGTGGGCAAACGCGCAGACGAGCGTGGTGCCGTAGAGCTGCTTGAACTCCTGAAGCTCGCCGGCATCGACGATGCGGTGGAGCACCTCCCGGACGTCGTACTGGCGGCGGAGGTCGACCGGAACCACGCCGAGCAGATCGTCGGGCTGTCCGACCGCGGCCCGCGGCGCGGTACGCTCCCACGGCGTCGCACCCGGCAGGGGCGTGGTGGCCACGATCCCGCGGACGATTGCGAGGGCGTCATCGTCGCTCTCGGCAAGGTGGTCGACGACACCCGAGCGCCGCGCGTGAACGTCGCCGCCGCCGAGCTCCTCGGCGGTCACGACCTCGCCCGTCGCAGCCTTCACGAGCGGGGGGCCGCCGAGGAAGATCGTTCCCTGCTCGCGAACGATCACCGTCTCGTCGCTCATCGCGGGCACGTACGCGCCTCCGGCCGTGCACGAGCCGAGGACGGCCGCGATCTGCGGGATCCCGGCAGCCGAGAGCCGGGCCTGGTTGAAGAAGATGCGCCCGA
>JBJXGY010000030.1:0-9907 GCA_046160185.1 Gaiella sp.
ATGGAGGTCATCTACACCGGCCTCCACCAGACACCCGAGCAGATCGTCGAGACCGCACTGCAGGAGGACGCGGACGCGATCGGCATCTCGATCCTCTCCGGAGCGCACATGACGCTGGTGCCGCGCATCCTCGACCTGCTTCGCGAGCACGATCTGGGACACATCCACGTCGTCGTCGGCGGGACGATCCCGGAGGAGGACGCCCGGGAGCTCCGTGAGGCGGGTGTCGGCGCCGTCTTCGGGCCGGGCACGCCGACGGCCGAGATCGTCGACTACGTGCGAGGCGCAGTCGTTCGCTGACCCGGTGTCGCCATCGGGCCGCCCGCCTCCCCTTCAAGGGCTCGCGAGCAGGGTACCGGTCTCAGCCCGAGCGGACGCGGGCGGCGGTCAGCGCGCCGGCGGCGCCGCGCAGCTGTGCGGCCGTTGCGGGCTCGGAGCGGGTGACGATGGTCACCGCGGTGTCGAGAGCGGTCGCGCCCTCCCCCGCCAGCGCCGCGGCCAGTTCGCCGCTGACCTCCGTGTCCGGCGAAACGGTCACCGTCACCTGACGCTCGGGGAGCGGCGTCCAGCGTCCTCCGGGCCACCAGCGGACAGCCGTGACGGCGAGCGTCAGCTCCCCGCCACCGGCGCCCGTCGCTCGGCCGCGCAGCCCCACCGCCGCAGCCTTGCCGATGCGCGCCGGGAAGAGGTGGTGGGTCGCCGCCTGGAGGAGCGCGTACGGGCTCACGGCGTCGCCGCCTTTCGGGTGCACCTCGAAATGGAGGTGCGGGTTCCCGTCGGCGTCGCCCGAGTCGCCGTTCCAGGCGATCAGCTCGCCCGCTTCGACCCGGGCGTTGTCCCTGGTCGCGTAGGTCGGCCCGAGCTCGCAACCGGCCTTGTTGTCGTTGGAGAGCGTCCTGTCGTTGTTGAGGTGGATGTACAGGTAGGTGGTGCCACTCGTGCCGTACAGGTAGAGCATGCAGCCGGCCCGGGCGGAGGTGCGCCACCAGCGGACACGGCCCGCCTCGGCGGCCACGACCGGCGTGCGCCGCGGCGCCACGATGTCGTTCCCCTGGTGCGGGCCCTGGCCGCGCGCATCGCCGAAGTCGTCGCGGTAGACCACCTTGCCGATCAGTGGGAACACGATCCCGCCGACCTGCTGCGCCTCGGCGGCTTGCACTCCGGTCGCCTCGCGCTCCTGGTGAGCGGCGGCGACCTGCTCGGGTGTCGGGCCGCGAGGGTCGACGCCCGCCGAGGCGACGGCGACCGCAGACGCGGCGAGAATCAGGGAAAGGAGGAGAGCAAGGGCTCCTCGTGCTGTCGTCCGGGGCATCGACATGGGCCGGTTACGCGTGCGAGGGAAGGGGTGACCGTACCACGATCGCGCGTGGAAAGCAGATCGGCAGGAACTGCGCCGCCCTCAAGCCCCTCTCGACTACCGTTCGCACCATGAACGTCACGGTGTGCGTGAAGCAGATTCCGGACGCGACTGCGGCACGGCGGCTCGACGCCGGCACGCACCGGCTCGACCGCTCTGGCGAGGGGGCGCTCAACGCCACCGACGTCAACGCGATCGAGGAGGCGCTCCGCATCAAGGAGGCCCAGGGTGGTGAGGTGACCGTGCTCACGCTCGGCCCGGAGAAGGCGATGGAGGCGCTCCGCAAGGGCCTGGCGATGGGCGCCGATCGCGCCGTGCTCGTCTCGGACGAGGCTGCCGCCGGGTCCGATCTGCTGGCTACCAGCCGCGCGCTCGCTGCCGCCGTGGCCAGGCAGAGCCCCGATCTCGTGCTGTTCGGTCAGCAGTCCTCTGACGGTGACGGCGCAGTGCTGTGGGCGGCGGTCGCCGAGCGGCTGGGGCAGCCTGTGGTCTCCCAGGTCGCCCAGCTCACCGTGGACGGCTCCGGTCTCACCGGGAAGCGGCAGACCGAGTTCGGCTACGACGTGATCCGCGCGCCGCTGCCCGCCGTGGTCGCGGTGTCCGATGCGATCAACGAGCCGCGCTATCCGTCGCTCAAGGGGATCATGTCCGCCAAGTCGAAGCCCCAGGAGACACTGACCCTTGCCGAGCTCGGCGTGGACGCCGGTCAGGTCGGCACCGCCGGGTCGGGCACCGTCGTGCGCGCCCAGCAGCCGCCACCGCCGAAGGCCGGCCAGCTGAAGATCGAGGACGACGGCAGCGCCGCCGAGAAGATCGCCGACTACCTCGCCGAGAAAAGGCTGATCTGATGCGCTTCCTCGTCTTTCTCGAGCACGACGGGGGGGAGCTGACGAAGGGGTCGCTCGGGGTGCTCGGCAAGGCCGCGCACCTTGGGGAAGCGCACGCCGTGATCGTGGGCAGCGGCGTCACGGGTCTCGCGGCCGCTGCGGGCGCGCACGGCGCGGCCGTCGTTCACGTCGCCGACGATGCTTCACTCGCGGCACCGCTGCCGCAGCCGCGGGTCGACGCGGTCGAAGCCGCGGTGGCGGCGAGCGGCGCCGAGAACGTGTTGTTCGCGGCCTCGGTGCTCGCCTCCGACGTTGCCTCCGGGCTCGCGGCCAGGCTGGAAGCGGGGCTCAACTGGGATCTCACCGACCTCGTCGCCGACGGAGGCGAGCTCGTCGGAAAGCGGCCGGCCCTGGGCGACACCGTCCTCGTCGACGTCGGCTGGACGTCTGCGCCGCGTCTTGCGCTCGTGCGCTCCGGCACCTTCGACCCGGTCGAGTCCGGCGCGGCCGGCACCGTCGAGCCGCTGTCCGTCTCGCTCCGCGAGCACTCCGCGAAGGCCGAGTACGTGGAGCGCATGACGGAGGCGTCGAGCGGGCCGTCGATCGAGGATGCCGACATCATCGTCGCCGGCGGCCGGGGTCTCGGAGCCCCGGAGGGCTTCGGCCTCTGCGAGGAGCTCGCGGCCGCGCTCGGCGGCGCGGTCGGCGCCACTCGCGCCGTGGTCGACGCCGGGTGGTACCCGTACTCGACCCAGGTGGGGCAGACCGGCAAGTCCGTGTCACCGAAGCTGTACGTCGCGCTCGGCATCTCCGGTGCCATCCAGCACAAGGTGGGCATGCAGGGCTCAGGCACGATCGTCGCCGTCAACAAGGATCCCAACGCACCCATCTTCGACTTCGCCGACCTCGGCGTCGTCGGCGACCTGCATCAGATCGCACCGAAGCTCACCGAGCTCATCCGGCAGCGCAGGGCATGACCCGTCCGGCGGACCACCCGCCGCCCTTCGCGACCGGTGAGGTGATCGCGGCGCCCACGGACGCGCCCGACGAGCGCATCGAGGTCGGCGTGCTCATCGTCGGCGGTGGGCCCGGCGGCCTCGCCTGCGCGATCCGGCTGGGCCAGCTGCTCGCAGAGCGTCCCGAGTTGCGTGAATCCCTCGGCGACGTTCCGGTGGCGCTCGTCGAGAAAGGCAAGCAGCCCGGTTCGCATCTCCTCTCGGGCGCTGTCGTCAACCCGCGGGCGGTGCGGCGGCTGTTCAAAGGCCAGGCCGAGCTCGATGCGATTCCCCGCTACGGCGAGGTGCACGGCGAGGCTGTCTACGTGCTCACGAAGGGGCAGGCGCTCCGCATCCCACCGCCGCCCCCGATGAAGAATCACGGCAACTGGATCCTCTCCCTCTCCGAGCTGGGACGCTTCCTGGCGGAGCAGGCCGAGGCCGGCGGGACGATGCTCCTGCCCGAGACGGCAGCCGACAAGCTGCTCGTGGAGCACGGCCGCGTGGTCGGCGTGCGCACGGGCGACAAGGGCCGCGGGCGCGAGGGCGAGCCGCTCGGGAACTTCGAGCCGGGCGCGGATCTCGTAGCCAAGGTGACGGTGCTCGCCGAAGGCACTGCCGGGCATCTCACCTACGCGGCGATCGACCGCTTCGGTCTGCGTGGCCGCAATCCCCAGATCTGGGCGCTCGGCGTGAAGGAAGTCTGGAAGGTGCCCAAACCGCTCCGCCGCATCGTGCACACGATGGGCTGGCCGCTCCGACCCGGCGCCAAATGGGGCGAGTTCGGGGGCTCCTTCATCTACCCGATGGGGGACGACATGCTCACCGTCGGCTTCGTGGCCGGGCTCGAGTACCGCGACGTCGAGTTCTCCGTCCACGACGTCTTGCAGGAGTTCAAGACGCACAAGCTCGTGCGGAAGCTGCTCGACGGCGGTGAGCGGGTGGCCTGGGGCGCGAAGACGATCACCGAGGGCGGCCTCCACTCGCTGCCGGCGAAGCTGAACGCGCCGGGCGTGGTGCTCGTCGGCGAGGGCCCTGGGCTCGTCAACGTCCCACGCCTGAAGGGCGTTCACTACGCGGTCGAGTCCGGCATGCTGGCGGCCGAGGCGATCGTGGAGTCGCTCGGACGCGGTGAGGTGATCGGCGGCGTGGGGGCGCTGGACCGCTACGACGAGGCGCTGCGCGAGAGCTACGTGTGGAAGGACCTGACGGAGGCACGGAACATGCGCCAGGCCTTCGACAAGGGGTTCTTCGTCGGCGGCGCCCTCGCCAGCCAGATGACGGTGACGAAGGGCAAGCTCCCCCCGCTCGAGCTCGGCACACACCCGAACGCGACACACGAGCTGCGCCGCTCGGGCCGCGCCTCGCGCTACCCCTCGCCGGACGGCACGCTCACCTTCGACAAGCTGTCCTCCGTCTTCGCGTCCGGCAACAGGACGCGCGACGACCAGCCGAACCACGTCCGGATCCAGACCGGCGTGCCGCGCGACCTGGCCGAGATGTGGGCCTGGATGTGCCCGGCCCAGGTGTACGAGGTAGGCGAGGACGGCGGCAACGGCACGGTCGACGTGAAGCTGACGCCATCGAACTGCGTGCAATGCGGCGCGATCACCGCCAAGGGCGGCAGGCTGACCCCGCCCGAGGGCGGCTCCGGGCCCGAGTACACGCTGACGTGAACGACGGTACCGCCCTAGGACTGGCGCGCCGGGGGTCTGACCCCGTAGGGGTCAGACCCCGCCTGGACGTCTGTTCCGTTCCTTCACCGGCAAAGCGTCCGGGCGGGGTCAGACCAAGACGGGATCAGACCAAGCGGGGTCAGACCCCGCAAGCGGTGATGAGCCGCCGACTCGCACGGTTTAGGGGTCAGACCCCCGGCTCGCGTCCTTGAACGGCATGGGCGTCGACGTCGCCGTTGTCGGTGGTGGCATCATCGGCCTGGCCACTGCGCGCGAGCTGCTGCGGCGCCACGACGGCTTGCGGGTGCTGGTGCTGGAGAAGGAGCCCGAGGTGGCGCGCCACCAGTCGGGGCACTCGAGCGGTGTCCTGCACTCGGGGGTCTACTACGCGCCCGGGTCGCTGAAGGCGCGCCTGTGCGTGAGCGGCCGCGAGTTGATGCTGGCGTTCTGCGCCGAGCACGAGATACCGGTCACGATGTGCGGCAAGGCGGTCGTTGCCGTCACGCCCGACGAGCTGCCGAAGCTCGAAGAGCTCCATCGGCGCTCACTCGAGAACGGCGTCCCGGGGGTCGAGCTGATCGATCCCGGTCAGCTGCGGGAGCGGGAGCCGCACGTGACGAGCACCCGCTCGCTGTGGGTGCCTGGCACCGGCATCGTCGACTTCCAGCGTGTCGCGCGCACCATTGCCGATGAGGTGGCGGCCGCGCCGGGTGGGGAGGTGCGCTGCGGTACGGAGGTCAAGGGCATCGCTCGAGCGGACGGGGGGATCCGGCTGGCCACGTCGGCCGGCGACGTCGAGTGCGCGCATCTGATCACGTGCGCCGGCGTCCACTCCGACCGCATCGCCCGGCTCACGGGCGGCGCGCGCGAGCCGCGCATCGTGCCCTTCCGCGGCGACTACTACGTGCTCCGGCCCGAGCGCCGCCACCTGCTGAACGGGCTGGTCTATCCGGTGCCCGACCCGCAGTTCCCCTTTCTGGGCGTGCATTCGACGCTGCGCACGAACGGTGAGATGTGGCTCGGCCCGAACGCGCTGCTGGCCGTGGGCCGCGAGTCGTACGGCCGCTTCGGCATCTCACCGGGCGACCTCGCGGACGCCCTCGGCGCCCCCGGGTTCAGGAACCTGGCGCGCAAGCACTGGCGGCTCGGCGTCGTGGAGGCGGCGCGGGGCTATTCGAAGCGGCTCTTCGTGCAGGCGGCGAGGCGGCTGGTGCCGGCGCTCCGCCCCGCCGACGTCGTCCGCGGGCCGAGCGGGATCCGCGCGCAGGCGCTCGCGCCCGACGGCTCGCTGGTGGACGACTTCGTGTTCGAAGGCGACGACCGCACGCTCCACGTCCGCAACGCACCCTCACCCGGCGCCACGTCGTCACTGGCGATCGCCGGCGAGATCGCCGACCGGGCAGGCGCCGCGTTCGGATTGACGGCCCGATGATCGCTCGGCTCGTCCTGCGCCTGCCGAACCGCGCCCGGCAAGCTCTGCTGCGGCCGCTGGAGAGCGGGTCCTGGCGCCGGCGGGCGTATGCTGCGCCGAGCCCGCCGCACATCAAGCGGGCCGTTCTCCTACGTGCCTGCACGCATCCGGCGACCTGGGTCGAAACCGGCACCTACCTCGGCGACACGACCGCCGCGCTGGCCAGGAGCGGAGCGTTGCACGTGTACACGATCGAGCCGGATCGGAAGCTTGCCGCGCGCGCCCGAGCCAGGTTCTCGCAGATGCCGACGGTGACGGTGGTCGAAGGCGCGTCCGAAGACGTTCTCCCGGAGTTGCTCCCGACGCTCGCCGGGCCCGTCGCTTTCTGGCTCGACGGCCACTACTCCGGCGGCGTCACGCATCAGGGGACCACGGACACGCCGATCCGTCAGGAGCTCCAGGCCATCGCCGACCACCTTGGCGCCTTGCGGCCGGTGACGGTGGTGGTGGACGACGTCAGGTGCTTTGACCCGACGATCGCGGCGTACGCCGGCTATCCGAGCCGAGACGACCTGATCGACTGGGCGCGTGGCAACGGCCTGGCCTGGCACGTCGAGCACGACATGTTCGTCGCTCGCGGCAGCTGAGACGGCACTCGCGTGGTTACCGCGTGTCGCGGCGGGCTGCCCAGGCGCGGGCCATCGCCACCCGGTCGACGAGAGGCGGGTGGGTGTCGAGGAACCACGACAGAAGGGCTGGTGGGTCGGGATCGCCGGCGCCCTGTTCGGCGAAGCCCTCCATCACGCCGCGGAGCGCGTCCGGATCCCGTGTCGACTCGAGCGCCTTCCAGTCGGCCTCCTGCTCCATCCGGCGGCTGATCCCGTTCTGCACCGGCGAGAGCAGGAAGTAGAAAGCGACGGTGACGAAGAGCGCGAGCGGGATCGCCTCGGGGCGTGAGATACCGCCGCGCCGGCGCGTCACGAGCATCAACAGGTACGAGCCCGGAAGGGCGAAGAGACCAAACCAGTAGACGCCCTCGCGCAGGTGGTCACCGGAGTGATGCGCGAGCTCGTGCGCGATCACCGACTCTTCCTCGGCCTGCGTGTACCGCCCGTCGAGCAGCGTGTCCCAGAGGTAGATCCGGCGCGTCGGTCCGAAGCCCGTGGCGAACGCGTTCGCGTCGTCGGTGTCGTCACGCACGGGCTCGACCCGGATGGGGATGTCGGGAAGGCCCTGAGCCCGTTCGAAGCGGTCGGCCGAAGCGATCAGCGCTGCGTCGTCGAGCGGCTCGGACTCCGGCACGAGATAGGGGAAGCTGACGCTGAAGGCCGCGACGACGCCGGTGAAGACCGCGGCCCCGGGAAGCCACCAGTAGTCGCGGAGCAGCCTGCCCAGGAACATCACCACGAGCAGGGCGAAGGAGATCGAGAGGAAGGCCCCGGTGAGCGTGAGCCAGTCGCCGAGGATGTACTCCAGATAGCCCATCTCGCTCACGTCGTGGCGGCGGTCCCACCAGAGCTGGAGCACGCGGAAGGGGATGCCGGTGAACCACACCAGTCCCAGACCGAGCATCCCGAGCAACATGCCCGTGCCGATCGGCCCCGCAGCCGAATCGCGGATGAACCTGATCCCGAACCGCACGTACAGCGCGAGCATCAGCAGCTGGGCCGCTTTCGCGCCGGCCCAGGTCACCCACCCCATCCATGCGTAGGACTCGGCGTCGGCCACGACCTGGGCGCCGAACGCCTGGGAGGCGTCGACGTCGGGGAGGACGAGGTCGGCGGGCACCACCGTGTCCCCGAGCTTCCACGCTGCGAGGGCCCACAGCGGGGCCAGGATCAGGCCGACCGCGGCCCAGCGTCTCGAGGTCACGGCTCCGGCGGCGCGGAGATCGGGTACGGGCCGTCAGCCGGCGCCGCGAGCGGTGGTTCGAACCCTGCGTCGGGCGCCGGGGCCGCGGCGGCGGGCTCGGGCTCGGGCTCGGGAGCGTCGTCGTACGGGGCCGGGCCGGCGTCGGGATACCGCCCCGTGAGGGCGAGCGCGTAGGCGAGTTGCTGCCCGTTGTAGCGCAGGGCGACGGCGCCGAGATTGCGGATGCCGCCCGGCACCCGGCCCAGGAAGAGCCCTGAGAACCACATGAGGATGCCGCCGATCGCCAGCGCAGAGCTGTAGCTGATGTTGACGATCGCGGCGGGAATGGCCAGGAGCAAGCGGAAGAGGACGGTCACGCGTCGCTGCCGTTCGGGCGGGTCGATCACGAGATCGACCGGGTAGCCGCTGGCCCCGACGAAGCCCGGGAACGGGTTCGCTACGACGTAGAAGAAGGCGGCCACCTGGGTCTGGTAGCGCACATACGCCGCGAGGAAGCGGTGCAGGGGCGTCGCCGGACGGCCGCGGACGAGAAGCACGACCCAGTTCGCGATAGCGGCGGGAATCACGATCACGCTCCAGAGCAGCAGCCAGACGATGTGCGGCACGGAGAGCGCGAGCCGGAAGAAGACGAGTAGCCGCGAGCGGCGACCGTCGTCGCCGACCTCCATGCGCACCGGATGGTGCGGCAGGCGAAGGCCGCGGCAGCGAGCCGGATCGCAGGTGGGATACCGGTCGGTGACGATCAGCAGATAGGCGGTGACCTGCGTCGTGTACCAGATCCCGTAGGCGGCGAGGTCGCGCAGACCGCGTGGGGAACGGCCCGTGGCCAGCGCTGCGAACCACATCAGGAAGCCCGCGACCGCGATCATGCCGCCGCTGGAGGCGCCGATCGCAACGGGCGAGCCGCCGGATCCGAACGACGGGGAGACCGACGACCCGATCGCAGTCAGGAGCGCCACCGCCGGGATCGCCAGCACGAACCTGAAGAGCACGGTCAGCCTGCGCTGTTCCCTCGGCACCACGATCTGCACGTCGACGGGGTACGCGGCATCGTCGTCGAACGGCGGAAACGGATGGGCGACGAGGTTGAGGTACGCGGATACCCTCGCCTGGTAGCGCACGAAGAGGATCAGGAACCGCTGCAGACCTGCCGGCGTTCGTCCCGTGACGAGCGTGGCGAACCAGTTGGCGATGGCGGCGAGCAAGGCGAAGATCGCCCACAGCACCAGCAGGATCAGATGCGGGATCGCCAGCAGCAGCCGGAAGAACACCGTGAGGCGCCGGCGCCGCAGGTCGTCCGTCAGCAGCAGCCTGACCCACGGCTCGTCGTCGCGCGGAAGCTCAGCCGGCTGGGGCAAGGGAGGGACGTCGACGCTCATACCAGCCCCCAGAGCCGGTGTCCGCTCCCGCGGATCCCGGCCCGGGAAAAGCCTTGTTCTTGCCCCCAGGGCCGGCATCCGCTCTCGCGGATCCCGGCCCTGGAAAAGCCTTGGAGCGACCGCTGACGCGGCCGGCCGCTACCTTGGCACGCAAGGCGACGGGTTGATACAGGATGTCTCATTCCGGGAAGTGTGCTGGAAGCGGCCGATAGCATCGTCGGATGCCCAAGAGCTCATTTCAGAATGACGCTTCTCGCCAGGGCGTGATGGGCGCGGGCGATGCTAGGACGCAGGGAGCGCCAATACTGGAGGTATTGGCGCGACCGAGGACAACGCAGCGCGCGGGCCCAGCGCGGTCTGGCGACTCAGGCTTCATTCTGAAATGAGCTC
>JBJXGY010000031.1:0-3263 GCA_046160185.1 Gaiella sp.
TCACCGCCCCCGCCGACAACGCCACGCTCGCCGGGACGATCACGGTGACCGCGACCGCCTCCGACAACGTCGGCGTCGCCGGCGTCCAGTTCCTACTCGACGGCGCCCCTCTCGGCGCGGAGGACACCGCCTCCCCGTTCGAGACGCATTGGGCAACCACCACCGCCGCCAACGGCTCCCACACACTCTCCGCCCGCGCCCGTGACGCGGCCGGCAACACGGTGACCACCGTCGCCGTAGGTGTCACCGTCTCGAACTCGCCCGCCGCCTCACCGTTCACGAACGAGACGCTGTCGCTGGGCTTCTCACTCCCGACCAGCCTGGAGTTCCTTCCGAACGGCACGCTACTCGTGGCCGAGCTGCAGGGTCGGATCGCGATGCTCCAGCCTCCGTACACGACAATCGCCCCGGCGCCGTTCCTCCAGCTGACCAATGTCAGCCAGACCGGCTACCAGGGCATCGGCGACATCGCGCTGGATCCCAACTTCTCGCTCAACCGCCATCTCTATGTCTTCTACACCTCGAACACGCCGCGCCGCGACCGGCTCTCGCGCTTTACCGTCAACCCCGCGCTGACAGGGGTAGAGACGGGCAGCGAGGTGGTCCTCTATCAGGACACGCTGGACGTGGGCGGGGAGCATCACGGAGGTGCGATCGCCTTCGGATCTGACGGCCGGCTCTACTTCACGACGGGCGACCACTTCCAGCCGTCGACGGCACCGCTGCTCACGAGCCCGCGTGGGAAGGTGCACCGCATCGAGAGCGACGGGACGGTCCCCGCCACCAACCCGTTCCACGACGGTGCGGGGCCGAATGTCGACTCGATCTGGGCGCTCGGCCTGCGCAACCCGTTTCGGATGACGTGGGACGGCGCGCGGGGGCGGCTGCTGATCGCCGACGTCGGTGAGGGCGCCTTCGAGGAACTCGACGCCGGCGTGGCCGGCGCCAACTACGGCTGGCCGACCTGCGAGGGCCCGTGTGCCAATCCCTCGTTCGTCGACCCCGTCTACAGCTACCCACACACAGGTCGCGACGCCTCGATCACCGGCGGGATCGTCTACACAGGGACACAGCTCGCAACGTTTTCCGGCAGCTACATCTTTGCCGACTACGCGCAAAACTGGATCCGCCGGCTGACCTTCGATCCCGTCGGTGGCGTCAGCGGTGTGTTCAACGTCGAGCCTCCCGACGGTGCGGCGGACGGCCCCTATGGGGACATCGTCGATCTCGCACAGGGCCCGGACGGCGCCGTGTACTACCTCGATGTCGGCTACTCGGAGATCACCGGTTCGGGGATCGCCAAGCTGCGCCGGCTGCGTCCGACGCAGGTGAACGCCGCCCCCGTCGCGGTCGCCACGGCCACACCTGCCTCGGGCCAGGCCCCGCTCACCGTGAACTTCTCGAGCGCTGGATCGTTCGATCCCGAGGCGGGACCTCTCACGTTCGCCTGGACGTTCGGAGACGGAACGGGCTCCACGCTCGCCGATCCCGCGCACGAGTACGCCAGCCCAGGCACGTACCCCGCTCGCCTGGCCGTCTCGGACGGCACGTCCACGACTCAGTCCGATCCGATCACGATCACCGTGGGCAATCCTCCGGTCCCGGTCATCGACGCTCCCACGGATGGGGCGACGTTCGCCGCGGCCGACGTGATCGCGTTCAGTGGATCGGCGTCGGACACGGAGGACGGCGCACTTGCAACGGCGGCCCTCTCGTGGTCGGTCGACTTCCTCCACGACGGTCATGTCCATCCCGGCCAGACGGTGACCGGCGCCGCGGGTGGCACCTTCGTGATCCCGCGGACCGGCCATACGTTCAGCGGCAACACCCGCTATCGCATCACGCTCACTGCCACCGACTCGTCGGGGTTGAGCGCCGCGCGCTCCGTCGTCGTCTGGCCGCGCAAGGTCACGCTGGCGTTCGATACCGTGCCCAGCGGCCTTGTCCTCCACCTCGACGGGATTGCCAACACGACACCATTCGTGAGCGACTCCCTCGTCGGGTTCGAACATTCGCTCGAAGCTCGCGACCAGAACTGGAGCGGGGCCGGATACTCATTCGTCTCGTGGTCGCACGGTGGCGCGCGGCTCCAGACGCTCTCCGTCCCCGCGACGGGACAGGCCTACACCGCGACGTACCAGCAATCGACGCCGGTCACTGCTACACCCGCGTTCGTGCAGAAGACAGGCGCGACTTCGCCGACTCTTGCCATGGCTGGTGTCAGCGCTGGGAATCTGCTCGTGCTCGCCGTGGGAATGTCGAACAGTGCGGCCACGCCAACCGTCACCGACAGCCAGGGAAACCCATGGGCAATGATCCGCCGCGTGAACGACACTGCCAACGGCCAGTCGAGCCTCGTCTACGCAGGCCGCGCCGGAGCGTCGGGCTCTCTGACCGTGACCGTCCAGAACGTCGGGCAGAGTTTCGACTACTACATGCTGTCCGAGTACAGCGGCACCCAGGCGGTCACCGACGGCAGCGCCGGGCAGCTGATCACCTCCGTCTCGTCCGCGATCGACGCCGTGACCAGCGGGCCGGTGACGACAACAGTGGCCGGCAACCTGATCGTCGGATTCGTGCAGGACACGAACGGCGGTCGGACGTGGACACCTGGGACGGGCTTCGTGGAACGGGACGAGCTGGCGCCGACCGAAGCACCCGCGCCAGGGCAGGTGGAGACGAGAGTTCAGACTTCCGTGGGCCCTGTTGCGGCTACGTGGACCGCGTCGGGTGGTGGAACGAGGGCGATCGCGGTCGTTGTGGCGTTCAAGGCTGCGGTCGGCTGACCTCCGTCTGCTCCGAGGTCCGCTACGCGGCGATGCGCCGGGCGGTGTCACGGACAGACCCCGTCACGTGCTCCGCACGTCCGCCAGGGAAGCGATATGTCGGGCCGTGCGCGTGGACGGCGGCGATCGCCCGTCCGGCTGCGTCGCGCACCGGTGCCGCGACCGATGTGATGCCCTCGGCGTACTCCTCGTGGCCCCATGCATAACCCGCGGCGCGTACCTCGGCGAGCCGTCGCGTGAGCGCCGTGCTTTCGCTGATCGTGCGCGACGTGAGCGTGACCAGTCCGTGGCCGACGTAGGCGGAAACTGCCTCCTGGGGCCACTCCGCGAGGAACACCAGCCCCGACGGGGTCGCGTGCATAGGCGCCCTCGTGCCCGTCCAGTCGCGCACCTGCACCTCGTTGCCCGACCCGACCTGAAGGACGTAACGCACCTCGTGCCCGTCCGGCAGCGAGAGCCCTGTATCCTCACCCAGCT
>JBJXGY010000032.1:0-11183 GCA_046160185.1 Gaiella sp.
CAGTGTGTAAGAATCCCCGCCGTCGCCGCTACCCGGCGACGCTGGACGGGGAACATGAACAAGTCTTTCTCACATCTGCGGCTGCGTACCCGCACGTCCTCGCTCGAACGGCGAGACGTCCGGGCCGTCGGTCGACACGTTCCCGATTCGGTCAACCGAACGGTCGAGGCTCGCGTTCTCGGATGTCGTAGGTCATCGCGCGCCCCGGTGCCGTCGCCGTCACCCACCTCTCCGAAAGGAGCCACGCAAGAGTGCCGCTCTCAGCGTCCCCCATCCGAGGGACGCCGGTGCCCCGACGCCATCCGGATATCCCCCTTTCAGGGGGCGAAGGCGCCGCGGAGAGGGCCGATTGCCAAGACATGAACGCCGCCAAACGTTTTCTCCCACTCGTGCTCTGCCTCGTTCTCTGCGCCCTTCTTGCCGGCACGCTGTTCGTCGGTGAGGCGGCTGCTCGGAAGAACAGGGCTCCGGCGACCGCCTCGCTGACCGTCGCCTCCGCCACCACGACTGCCATCAGCGTCAGTTGGCAGCCGATGACCGTCAGCTCGAAGGGGCTGGCTTCCGCTTACGCGATTTTCGTCGGGCGCAAGTACGTCGCCACGACCTGGCTCACAAACCACACCGTGACCGGGCTCCGCTGCGGGCAGGGCTACGTGATCACCGTCGTCGGCTTCGTCGACGCCGAGTCTTCGTCGTTCCGCTCACGCATGCGGGCCCAGCGTGTGTTCGCGGGTACCGCCCCTTGCCTTTCCGCGGCCGATACGCGCGCACCCTCTGCTCCCATCGGGCTCGGGCAGACCGCGGCCGAGATGAGCTCCGTCGCGGTCTCGTGGAAGGCATCGGAGGACGATGTCGGTGTCACCGGGTACGCGGTGTACGTCAACGGCGCGCAGAGCGGCAGCACATCCGCCCTCCAGTACGTCGCGCAGGGTCTCACGTGCGGCTCGTCCGTGACGGTAGAAGTCGAGGCTCTCGACCAGGCGGGGAACCGCTCGCCCAAGGCGTCCGTGGTCGCCGCGACCAAGGCGTGCAGCACCGCTGACACGGTACCGCCGACCGTTCCCGGCAATCTCAAGCAGACGGACGCGGCGCCGTCAGCGGTCGGGGTCGCATGGTCCCCGTCGCAGGACAACACCAAGGTGGCCGCCTATCGCGTCTACCTTGGACCCAAGAGCGTGGCCACGACCACCACCACTGGGCAGTCCGTGAGCGGGCTTGTGTGTGGATCGTCCAACCCGGTCGCGGTTGACGCGGTCGACCCGGCCGGAAACGCGTCCGCGAAGACGACGATCGTCGCTGCCACCTCGGCGTGCCCGGACACGAGCCCGCCAACGGTACCTTCGGGTGTCGTCGTCACGCCCAACGGCAAGACGTCCCTCGGGGTGGTGTGGTCACCGTCGTTCGACGACTTCGGCGTTGCCGGCTACTCCATCTACCTCGGGGGCTCGAAGGTGACCGACAGCACGTTGCCCTCCTTTGGGATCACAGGGCTGGCGTGCGGAACGAGCTACACCGTCTCGCTCGATGCCTTCGACGCCGCGGGGAACCGCTCGGCGAAGGCGACCGGCTCCGGTACCACGGCCGCGTGCGGTGACACACAGGTGCCTTCGCAGCCAGGCCCGTTGACCGTCAGCAACGTGTCGCAGACTGCCCTCACCCTCGGCTGGAGCGCCGCGAACGACAACGTCGGGGTAACCGGCTACGACGTCTTCAGAAACGGCAGCAAGGTGGCCACCACCACCGCGACGAGCCAGACGCTGTCGGGCCTCACCTGCGGTACCAGCTACACGCTGGCCGTGGCGGCGCGCGATGCCGCCGGCAACGTCTCGACGCAGGCTTCTCGGAGCGGGAGCACCGCGGCATGCGCCTCGCCGCCTCCGCCGCCTCCTCCACCACCACCACCGCCGCCGCCACCACCACCACCACCGCCGCCGCCGCCACCACCACCACCACCGCCGCCGCCGCCACCGCCGCCACCACCGCCGCCGCCACCACCACCGCCACCGCCTCCGCCGCCACCGGGCGGGACGGGGCAGGTCGCGGTTGCGACGAACGGCAATGACGGCTCGTGTGTCCGTGGTGACCTCACGAAACCGTGCGCATCGTTCGACAAGGCGTACGCGATCGCGAGGCTCGGCGATGTGGTCGTCGTGCAGGCCGGGAACTACGGTAAGCAGACGATCTCGTCGAAGAGCGACAAGACGGGGACGGGTGACCTCGCAGACGTGGTGATCCAGCCCGCCTCAGGTGCCCGAGTGACGGTTGCGGGGCTCACGCTCAACGGAGCCGCGCACCTCACGATCAAGAGCATCGTCGACGGACGTTCGCCCCAGGGTGCCTTTCAGGTGATCGGTGGCGGGGACGTCCTGCTCAAGGATCTCGACGCTGCGAACTTCTACATCGATCGCGCGAGCAACGTGATGGTTGACGGGGGCGATTGGGGGCCGTGCACCGTGCCCTCCAGCACCTGCTCCAACTCGAAGCTCGACGTCGGCACCGGCAGCAACATCACGATCCAGAACGCAACGTTCCACGACTACCGCATCGTGCCCAACTCCGGCGAGCACTTCGAGTGCATGATCGTGTTCGGCGGGCAGAACATCACGATCCGCGGTAACACCTTCCGGAACTGCGAGTTCTACAACATCTTCATCCAGCACCCGATCTGGGCGGGCGGCAGCTTCGACGGCCGTTCCCCGGAAGGGATGCTGATCGAGAACAACTCGTTCACTCCTGTGTGGGAAAACGGGGTGTGGGGGGTGCGTTTCTCCGCCCTCGCGTTCTCGCCGCGAAGGATCCCGTTCAAGAACATCACGGTCCGCTGTAACTCACTGTCTGGCGGGGCGTACATCGAACCGAACGACGATTCGGACGGCACCGTCTACCAGAACTTCTCGATCAGCGGCTGCTAGCCCGCGCCTCAACGGCTCTGTCCCCGGTGCCCACGCGGGCCGGGGACAGAGCCCACCTTGCGCGGTGACGGCCGGCCGGCGGAAGCCTGGTCGTGAGCCGGTAGGATCGTGTGGGTGACCGGTGGGGGATGCTGCTGGGGGGCGGGTCGTCGCGTGGTTCGCGCCGTCGGCGCCGTCGTTGCTGTCGGGGCGGCAGGCTTCGCCCTGCAGTCCGTTCCCGGGGCCTCAGAGCCCGTGGCACGAGGGGCAACCGTGAAGAAGCCCGTCGTCCGCCCTCAGCTGATCGTGGCGCCACGAGGCAACGACGCCACGTGTCGCCGCAACAAGCTCAAGCGGCCGTGCGCGAGCTTCGACCGTGCCTACGCCCTCAGCCGCCTCGGCGACGTGGTTCACGTTCTCGGTGGCGCGTATCCGTTTCAGCGTCTCACCGCCAAGCGCGGAAAGAAGCTCGACGTCGATGCTCCGAACGTGATCATCCAGCCGGCCCCCGGTGCGAGCGTCACCGTCGCCGGGCTCGAGCTCGCCGGCGACGACACCCAGAGCGGGCCGTCGCACGTGACGGTCAGAGGGTTCAGAGACAGCCGGAGCCCGCAGGGTGCCGTCGAAGTCGAAGGGGCATTCGACGTCCGCCTCGAAAACATCGACGCCGCGAACTTCCGTATCGACCATTCGAGCAACGTCACGGTGCGTGGCGGCGACTGGGGGCCCTGCACGGTGCCGTCGTCGACGTGTTCGAACTCGAAGATCGACGTCGACGCCGGCGCGAACATCGTCGTCGAGCACGCGAGATTCCACGACTACCGCATCGTGCCGAACTCCGGTGAGCATTTCGAGTGCATGATCGTGTTCGGTGGGCGAAACATCACGATCCGCGGGAACACCTTCACCAACTGCGAGTTCTACAACATCTTCATTCAGCACCCGACCTGGGCTGACGGCTACAACGGCCGGACACCGGAGGGGATGGTCATCGAACGCAATTCGTTCTCAGCGGTGTGGGAGAACGGTGTCTGGAACGTGCGCTTCTCGGCCCTGGCGTTCTCGCCCCGTCGCATTCCGTTTCGGAATGTAGTCGTGCGCTGCAACGAGTTCCGCGGGGGATCGAAGATGGAGATCAACGATGACAGCGACGGGACGCGCTACGAGGCCTTCACGGTGACGAAACAATGCTGAGCTCCCTAGGGCGACGCAGAGCGCGGACACAGGTCGCTGGGCTCGCTGTGACCGCTGCCGCGATCGCCGCCTTCACCATGATGGGGACGGGCGATGCCGCGCCAGGCCAGTCGCAGACGCTGTACGTGGCGCCTGGCGGTACCGATAGCTCAGGCTGCACCTCGGCCGCGCCGTGCGCAACGCTGCAACGCGCATACGCATTGTCCCGGCCCGGCGGCGTCGTCGAGATGGCAGGTGGCTCGTACCCTTCGCAAGCGATCGCTCGTGTCGACCGCCCCGCCGGCACCGCGGTCACCCTGAAGCCGCGCGCTGGGCAAGCGGTCACGATCGAGGAGTTGTGGATCGGATACCCCGAGGAAGGGAACGGGCCGCGAGACCTCGTGGTCGAGGGCTTGACCATCGGGCCGAAGCCGGTCAGCGTGTTCGAAGGCTCACAACGGATCGTCCTGCGCAACCTCCGCGCACCGAACTTCTACATTCGCGGCGCCCAGAACGTACTGGTCGATCGGGGAACCTACGGCCCGTGCACGACGGACGGTGTCACCGCCGTCTGCGCAAACTCCAAGATCGACGGGAACGACCCCAAGTTCTCCCTCGCCTCGGACATCACGATCCAGGGCGTGCGCTTCCAGGACTACCGAATCGTGCCCGGATCAGGTGCCCATTTCGAATGCCTCTTCGTGCGCGCCGGAGTACGCGTGTCGATCCTGCGGTCGGTGTTCGAGCGGTGCGAGTTCTTCGACATCTTCGTTCAGTATTCCGGGCAGCCACTCACGGATCTCCGCGTCGAGGGCAATCTCTTCCACGCACCGCTGCAAGACGTGAACGTGGAGCGAGACACGGCTTTCGAGCTCTCCGGCCGGGGCTACCTGTTCGAGCGAGTCACGTTGCGCAGGAACTCCTTCATCAACAGCTTCCCGTTCCTGGACGACGGAACCGGTGCCGGGCTCGCAGGGTCGGTGGTCGAGGCGAACATCGCCAAGACCCTTGGCTGCATGCCCGGTGTCACCTACATCCGCAACGCCACTCAGCGAGGAGAGCCCTGCGGTGCGACCGACTTCCAGGCGTCGTTCGGCTACACGGTCGGATCCGGGGCGCTCGTCGTCGAACCGAAGGCTGCAGCCGCGATCCGGGCCGCGTTCGAGGCAGCGGAGAGTGGGAAGTCGTCGCTGAAGACGATCGCGCGCGACCTCAAGCGGCGACGCCTGCCGGCGCCGCGCGGCGGCTGGACGGTGAAGAACCTCGACACGCTTCTCCGCGACAAGTTCGTGCTCGGGTCGGTGATCGGTGCTCCCGGGACGCACCCGGCGATCGTGCCCTACAAGCTGTGGCGCCGCGTGCAGCGCGAGCTCGCGCGAACCAGCGCCCGCTCGTAAGCGGCCAGGAGCGCGTCTCTCGAACGCGCCCAGCTCAGCTCACCGCTGATCCGCGCACGTCCTGTGGCACCCATCTCGCGGCGACGCTCCGGGGCGTCCAGGAGGGCCGAGATCGCCGAGGCGAACTCCTCGGGCGTGTCGACGAACACCGCGGCGTCGCCGGCGGTGAAGCGGGACTCCGTCAGCCCGAAGGCGACGATCGGACGTTCCACCGCCATGTACTCGCCGATCTTGATCAGCGTCGACCGGTCGTTGAGAGGATTCTTCGGCTCCGGTGAGATGCAGACATCGCAGCTCGCGATCATCCGCGCGACGACCTGCCGGTCGCTCACGAACCCCGCAAACGTCACGTGCGAGCTGATGCCGAGCTCGGCAAGCAACCTGCGGGCCGGCTCGAGCATTTCGCCGTCCCCGACGAAGACGGCGTGCCAGTCGGATCGGATCCGCCCGAGAAGCCCAAGGATCTGCATTGCCTCCAGGACACCGTCCTGTGACCCCATCAAGCCGACGAACCCGACAAGAAACGGTGCACGGGTTCGTAGGGCGGGGTCGGGGGGTTGCGGTCGGAAAATGGCGGGGTCTGGGCCGTTACGGACGACGAACACGTCGTCAGGCTGATGTCCGCCTTGCTCGAGTGCGCGTCGGCGGAACGACTCGTTCGTGGAGATCACGACGTCCGCATTGACGAACCCGAGCCGCTCGGCCCGGCGCAGGCTCTGGTATACGGCTCCGCGACGTCCGAACTTGGCTTCGAACAGCTCAGGGCTCAGATCATGATGGTCGAGTATCGTTGCCGTTCCGCGCCTCCTCGCCTTGCGGGCGGCGAGAAGCAGGACGTCGGGAGGCGTGGCCGCATGGATGACGTCGATCGCGCCGTCACGCTCGAGTGTGCTGACCGCGCGCCGCACGTGCCAGAGCGCCGACGCATACTCACGGACATAGCCGAGCGCACCCCCGGAGGCGGGGGCATGCGGAAACCGCACGAGGTCGATCTCTTCGAGGCGCTCGCGTGGCGCCATGTCGCGCCGCCCCTGGGGCCCGACGACGGTTACCGACCAGCCGGCGTCCCGAATCGCGCAGGCTTCCGCCCAGACCCGAGGATCGCTGGGGACCGAGGCGTTTTCGACAAGGAGTAGTGCACGTCGCATCGATCCGGACACTAGTTGAGGCTTGCACCTGGGCTGGTATGGCGTGGCCGCGCGGAAGGGTGATCGGCGGGGAGTGCTCTCGTGTCTTGGTCCTTCGCGACCGGCCGTTGAGTCCCTGCTGGCGCCGCGCCGCGTTCTCACTACGATGCGAATCGTGAGCTCGACGGGCTGTCCAAGCGTGCCGTTTCTCGACCTTGCGGCAGACCACCGACCGCTCTCGGCCGCGTTCCTTCGCGACATCTCGGAGATCATCGACTCGTCGGCCTTCATCAACGGAGTTGCGGTTCGAGAGTTCGAGGCGGAGTTCGCCGCCTGGTGCGGTGCCGATCACTGCGTTGGTCTCGCGAGCGGCCTCGATGCGATTCGGCTCGGTCTGGCAGCTGTCGGGGTCGGGCGCGGGGACGAGGTGATCGTCCCTGCCATGACGTTCGTCGCCACCTGGGAGGCGGTGTCCCAGGTCGGTGCTACCCCGATCCCTGCGGAGATCCTGAGCGGCGACTACTGCATCGACCCGGCGGCTGTCGAGGCGGCGATCTCGCCGAGGACGAAGGCGATCGTGCCGGTGCACCTGTACGGTCAGTCCGCAGACCTGGCGACGCTCCGCCGAATCGCCGCGGCGGCCGGCCTCGCGGTGGTCGAGGACGCAGCGCAGGCCCACGGCGCGCACCGCTCCGGCGAACGGATCGGTGCCGTGGGCTTCGCCACGGCCTACAGCTTCTACCCGGGCAAGAACCTGGGGGCGCTCGGAGATGCCGGCGCGCTGACGACGAACGACCCGGAAGTGGCCGACCGCGTGCGGGCGCTTCGCGAACACGGCCAGAGGCAGAAGTACCACCACGACCTGATCGGATGGACGGCGCGGCTCGACACCATCCAGGCAGCTGCGCTGCGGACGAAGCTTCCGCACCTCCAGGGCTGGAACGAACGCCGCCGGGCAGCAGCCGCTTCGTACTCCGCGCTCCTCGACGGCGTCGGCGACCTGGTACTTCCTCCTGTTGCCGTCGGCAGCTCTCCGGTCTGGCACCTCTATGTGATCCGGACCAGCGATCCGGACGGGCTCGCCGCACACCTCGGCAGCCAAGGCATTTCGAGCGGCCGGCACTATCCGGTACCGCCGCACCTGACGGCGGCATATGCGGACCTCGGTCACGGGCCGGGTTCGTTCCCCGTGTCGGAAGAGGTCGCCCGCGAGTGTCTCTCGCTACCGATCTTTCCCTCGATCACAGAGGAACAGATCGGTCGCGTCAGCGAGGCGGTCAGGGCATGGTTCGACGGTGGCTGACGCCCCGAGCAACGATGCGCCGTTTCGCCTGATCGACGATGTGACGTTCGGCGAGGACGTCGTCGTGTACTCCTTCACGAACCTCTACGGGTGCTCGATCGGCGCCGGCACTCGAATCGGGACATTCGTCGAGATCCAGCGCGGCGCAGTCATCGGCGCTCGTTGCAAGATCCAGTCGCACACCTTCATCTGCGACGGCATCGAAATTGGTGACGGAGCGTTCGTCGGACACGGCGTGATGTTCATCAACGACAAGTTCCCGAAGGCGGTGGGTGACGGCGGACGTCTGCAGACGGCGGCCGACTGGACTTTGCAGAGAACCGTTGTCGAGGACCTGGTGTCCATCGGGTCCGGAGCGGTGCTTCTCGGCGGAATCCGTATTGGGGCGGGAGCGACGATCGGCGCCGGCGCAGTCGTGACGCGGGATGTGCGCCCGGGCGAGACGGTAGCCGGTGTTCCGGCTCGCGCAAGACTGGTCGAAGGTCGACGCTGTTCTGGACCTTCAGAGGGGTCTGGATGACTACGCTGAGAGCGTCTCACGGGCACTTGACGTGAACTGACATGGGACGGGGGGACGGATGAGTACGGTGGACCAACAAGCGGCGAGCGTCGGCGACGCCGGCGCGCGCGTCAGGCCGACGGGAGTTCCGGCTGCTGTTCGCCGCCGCCGAGGTACGGCGGTCCGGCGGGCCTTGATGATGAGCGACGTCGTCGGGCTGACGACCGCGTTCGTGTTCTCGACGCTGGTCTTCGCCGACCGTGTCTATCGCTCGGATCTGGTCGGCCCCGAGATCGAGCTCGTGCTGTTCCTGTTGACCATCCCGTTGTGGGTGGTCCTGGCCAAGACACACGGGCTGTACGGCCGCGACGAAGAAAGGGTCGATCACTCGACGGCCGACGAAATGATGGGCGTCGTCCAGCTCATCACGCTCGGAACCTGGATTCTCTTCGTCGCCGCCTGGGGCACCGGACTTGCGGATCCCGAGTTCGACCGCCTTGTCGCCCTGTGGGGCTCTGCCCTCGTCCTCCTGCCACTCGGTCGCGCACTGGCGCGCGCGATCTCCAGGCGCGGGCCTGATTACGTGCAGAACGCCGTCATCGTCGGCGCCGGTCACGTCGGTCAGCTTGTCGCCCGCAAGCTCGTCCAGCACCCGGAGTACGGCATCACCCCCGTCGGGTTCGTGGACGTCGATCCTCGGCCGCGCCGCACCGACATCGGCGACCTCGCGGTGCTCGGGGGCCCGCACGACCTCGCCGACGTCGTCGAGCGCCAGGACGTCGACCGTGTGATCGTCGCTTTCTCCGGGGACGCCGACCGGCAGACGATGGCGCTCGTACGGTCGCTGCGCGACCGGGACGTGATCGTCGACGTCGTGCCCCGCCTGTTCGAGCTGATCGGCGAGCGGGCGCACGTGCACGCGGTCGAGGGGCTGCCGCTGCTCACCGTGACGCCGGTGCGCCTATCTCTGGGAGCGCGCATCGTCAAGCGCGCGATCGACATCGCGGGTTCCGGCCTGCTGCTGCTCGTGACAGCGCCCCTCTTCGCCTACGCGGCAGCTCGGGTGAGGCGCAGCTCGCCTGGGCCCATCTTCTTCCGGCAGACGCGCCTCGGTATGAACCAGGTGCCCTTCACCGCGCTCAAGTTCCGCACGATGAAGGTCGATACGGACGACAGTGCGCACCGCGAGTTCATCAAGCACACGATGAGCTCGGAGGCGACCGTGAACGGCAACGGCATGTACAAACTCTCCCGCGAAGACGCGATCACCCCCTTCGGCCGCTGGTTGCGCAAGACCAGCCTCGACGAGTTGCCGCAGCTGATCAACATCCTCCGCGGTGACATGTCCCTCGTGGGCCCGCGTCCGTGCATTCCCTACGAGCTCGAGTTCTTCGAGCCCCACCATTTCGACCGCTTCCTCGTGCCCCAGGGGCTGACCGGGATGTGGCAGGTGACGGCCCGGGCGAACTCGACGTTCGGCGAGGCCCTGGAGATGGACGTCGCCTACGTGAAAGGCTGGACGCTGGGTCACGACATCAGGCTGATCCTGAAGACCCCGTTCGCTTTGCTGCGTCAGCGAGCCTCAACCGCATGAGCCCCGTCAAGACGGCGGTCGTCGGCCTCGGCTACTGGGGGCCGAATCTGGTGCGCAACCTCAACGAGATCGATACGGCGGATCTCGTTGCCGTGTGCGACCAGCGCCCCGACCGCCTGGAGCTGATCGAGCGGCGGTACCCAGGTGTGCGGGGGTATTCGTCGCTCGACGATCTGCTCGCCGACGAGACGCTCGAGGCGGTGGCGATCGCCACACCCGTCACCAGTCATCATCCGATCGCTCTGGCGTGCCTCGCCGCCGGCAAGCACGTGTTCATCGAGAAGCCGCTCGCCGCCTCGACGGCCGAGAGCCTCGACCTCATCCGCGATGCGAGCCAGCGCGACCTCGTGCTGATGCCCGGCCACACCTTCGTCTACAGCCCTCCGGTCGTGGCGATCCACGACATGATCGTCGCGGGTGATCTCGGCGACCTCTACTTCATCTCGACGAGCCGGGTCAATCTCGGGCTGCATCAGGCGGACGTCAGCGTCGCCTGGGACCTCGGCCCGCACGACTTCTCGATCCTCCGCTACTGGCTCGGAGAGACACCGGAGTTCGTGAGCGCGCTGAGCCGCTGTTGCGTGATCCCGAGCGTCCCCGACGTTGCCTTCATCGACCTCGAGTTCCGAACCGGCGCAATCGCCCACGTCGAGCTGTCCTGGCTGGCCCCGAGCAAGCTGCGCCGCACCACGATCGTCGGCTCCAAGCGCATGGTCGTCTACGACGACACGAGCACCGAGCCTGTACGGGTGTTCGACTCGGGGGTGGAGCTCAAGGAGCCGGAGACCTTCGGCGAGTACCGGCTCACCTACCGCACGGGCGACATCGTGTCACCGCGTATCGACGCCACGGAGCCTCTCGCCGTGGAGCTGAAGGACTTCTGTGCAGCGATCCGGGAAGGCTCTACCCCGCGATCGTCCGCACTGCTCGGGCTCGAGGTCGTGCGCATGATCGAGGCCGTCGATCGGTCGCTCGAGAACGGCGGTGGCCGTGTCGAGCTCGTCGAGCTCGACATGCTTGCCGCTGCGGCCGACGCCTGAGCCTGACGGTTTCGGCGTCTAGATGAGGCGTTCCACGGGATCGTGTTCGCCGGGGCGTGGGCGGGGCGTGTTGGGGTGCGGGGGGAACGTGGTGCCGTTGCCGGGCGCAACGGTGCCGCGTTTCCCACGTGAAGCGGACGTGTCTGGTCTGGCCGCCGC
>JBJXGY010000033.1:0-5303 GCA_046160185.1 Gaiella sp.
ACTTCGAGAGGAAGTTCCTCGCGCATTTCCACACCGTGGAGGCGAAACGGCGCGATCACATTCGGGCGCACGAGGCAGCGAGCGCTGGACGGCTCGCCGAGCTCTATGCGGAGATCTGCGTCGGCGAATCACGACTCGCAGAGGGGCTTCGAGTCGGCGCCGTCACGCTCGATACCCGCCTCAAGGCAGCGTTCGAGGCGCTGGTCGCCGGATCTCCCCCCTCGTTCCCAGGTCGATCGGTCGACGACAGGTGTGGCTACGCGATCGACGAGGCTGTCCACGCCGAAGGACAGCTGGTTCGGCTCGCCCGGCGGGTCGACGAGCTGGAGCGGCGCCTCCGGGCCCGCGAGCGAGCACGATCTCTGGCGGGTCCCGCATGAAGATCGTCCAGACGCTCGTCGTGCGGGACGAGGCAGATATCGTCGACGCGCAGATCGCCTATCACCTGAACGCCGGCGTGGACTTCGTGATCGCAACCGACCATCAGTCCACCGACGGCACCACGGAGATGCTCGAATCGTTCGCTCGGGATGGGTACCTCAGGCGCATCCGGGAGCAGGGGGAGATGCACGAGGCGAGATGGCGGACGAGCATGGCCAGACTGGCGGCGAACGAGTACCACGCCGACTGGGTGATCAACACCGACGCCGACGAGTTCTGGGTCGCTTCACGCGGATCGCTCAGAGAAGCGTTTTCCGCTATCCCCGAGACCATCGGCATCGTGTTCGCCCTCAGCCGCCACTTCGTCCCGAGACCCGATGACGCACGATTCTTCGCCGAACGGATGACCCTGCGAGTCTCCGCAAGTGCTCCCCTCAACGACCCCACCAGTCCGTATCGCCCGCATTGCAAAGCCGCCCATCGTGGTGATCCGAGGATCGTGGTGCGACACGGTGCTCACTCGGCTTGGTCTCCGGGTCTGAAGCAACTCTCCGATTGGTACGTTGCCGATGTGCTGCACTTTCCGTTCCGGACGTGCGAACAGTGGGAGCGGAAAGGGGTACGGAGAGCAACGGGTGACAAGCCTCTTGGTCAGTACGTGAGAGCGCATCGGGCGCGCCAGCGAGGAACAGTCACCCAGACGTTCCGGACGATCGCTGTCGACGAACGCGGAGAGCAGCGCGGTCTCGACACAGGAGCCCTGACCGTCGACACGCGGATTCGGGATGCTCTACGCGAGCTCCGAACCGAGGACGTGGTCGCCGGGCCGGCGCCGGGGGCGAAGGTCCGCTTCAGGACGCCCGGCGCTGCGGGAGACCTGCTGCACGGGATCGCGCCGGGTGACGAGATGGCGCGACTGGCAGAGTCCGCGGCGCTACGGGATGCCGAGCTGGTCCGGTTGCACCGCCATCTCGACGAGCTCGCGGCACGGACCGCGAGGGTCGAAAAGCGATTCTGGGCCCGGACACGGCGAGGAACGGCGCGATGAAGGTGGCCATGTCACTTCCTGGGGGAGATGACGTCGCCCTTGTCGTCGATCAGGCGCTCTTCCACTCAGCCGTCGGCGTCGATGTGATCACGGTTCCACGCTCGGTGGCGGAAGCCGCCGGTGCGGAACGGCTGGAATCCCTCGTCAAGAACGGGCGCGTCAGGGTGGTGCCGGGGGGAGGCGGGCCCGCTGCGATGCGGCACGAGACTCTCGAAGCTGCCGCCGCAAGCGGAGAGCCCGCCGACTGGTACATCCCGTGCGGCGCCGGCGAGTTCTTCTGGCCCCGGGGGCCAGGTCTGCCGGAAACGCTCGCGCCGGTGCCTCCCCGCTACACCGTCGTGCAGGCGCTCGTCCGTACGTTCGTGACGCCCGCCGGAGAGTCGACCGACCCCGGCCGCTCCACAGTCCGCTGGTCGCTGCTGACCCCGACGGTGGCACCCGACCCAGTGGCCCTGGCCTTGCGCCCTGTCTACCGCACCACCGGAAACGCGCCGGGTCGAGCTGCGCCGGATGTTCCGCTGCGCGCGTGGTATCCGATCGAGGTCATGCGCTACCCGGCGACCGCGTCGGAGCTGCCGCCCGCCGCGACGTCGCTCGGCGCGGCGGAGATCGAGTCCGGACTTCGCGATGGCGCGCTCGTCGTCGACGAGCGTCTGCGGGATGCTCTGCAAGCGCTCCGAGTCGACGGCGCACCGCAGCGACTGGAGTTACCGGTTCCGGACATCGTCGACGACGCGTCGTACGCCGTCGAATGCGCGGCAATTCACGAGGTCGATCTCGAGGCGCTCGACCGGCAGATCCGTGCGCTCGAGAGCCGAATCGCGTGGCTCGAGCAGCGATTCTGGCCGAGAATCTGGCGTCGGGCGCTCCGCACCGTAGGCCGCTGACGCACGCGGCGAGGCCGGCGGGATTGCGCCGGGTTCCGCGTACGGGCGATCTGTGACCGCAGGCGCGCCCGTGCTTGCCCAGTACCATTGCCCTCATGGCGCGTGTCGGAAGGGGCTGGGCAGCCGTGGGCGACGGCGTCAAATCCGGCTCTGGTGTGGAAAAGGCGGGCACTGTGGTCGAGGGTGCCGCGCTCGCGCCTCCTCACCGCGACGAGCGGCTGACGGTGATCCGGCCGTCCTCACGCTGGCCGCGCCTCGACCTGCTCGAGATCTGGCGTTTCCGCGAGCTGTTCCTGACGCTTGTCTGGCGAGACATCGCCGTGCGCTACAAGCAAACCGCGATCGGGGCGGCCTGGGCGATTCTCCAGCCCGTGATGCTCATGATCGTGATGACGCTCGTGTTCGGGAAGTTCGCCAAGTTCGACTCCGAAGGTTTCCCCTATCCCATCTTCAACTACTCCGGGTTGCTCCCCTGGCTGTTCTTCGCCGGAGCGCTCACGCTGACGAGCGGCAGCGTCCTGACAAACCGGAACCTCGTCACGAAAGTCTATTTCCCTCGAATCATCTTGCCCGCCGCAGGGGTACTGGTACCGCTCGTGGACATGGTTCTCGCCTCGTCGGTGCTCGTCGGGATGATGTTCTGGTTCGGGGTCTTTCCCGGTGCTGCGATCGTCTTTGCGCCGCTGTTCCTCGTGCTCGCACTCCTGACGGCGTTCGGGGTGGGGCTCTGGTTTGCTGCGCTCGGGGTTCGTTATCGCGACGTTCCGTTGATCGTGCCGTTCGTGATTCAGCTCTGGTTCTGGCTCAGCGCCGTCGCGTACTCCCCGCGCTCGCTCGCAGATGCGTACCAGTGGATCTTCGCTCTCAACCCCATGAACGGCGTCATCCAGGGATTCCGCTGGTCGTTTCTCGACACACCTGCGCCAGGACTCGGCCAACTCGCGCTCAGTGCCGGCGCAGCGATCGTTCTCGTCGTGACGGGCGCCGCGTTCTTCCGCGCCAGCGAATCCGGCTTCGCGGACACGATCTGATGCCTGCCATCGCCATCGAGGGGATCGGCAAGCGTTACCGCCTCGGTCAGCACAGGGCGGCGTACAGAACGCTGCGGGACTCCATCGCCGGGATCGGGCGTCGCAGCGGCGACGGGCAAGCGCAACGCAGAGAGATCTGGGCCCTCCGAGATGTCTCGCTGGCGGTTGACGAAGGCGAGGTGATCGGTCTCATCGGCCGTAACGGCGCCGGCAAGTCGACACTCCTGCGGATCCTCACGAGGATCACGACACCCACCGAGGGTCGCGCCGTGATCAAGGGTCGCATCGGCAGCTTGCTCGAGGTCGGTACCGGTTTTCACCCGGAGCTGACGGGGCGCGAGAACATCTTCCTCAACGGCTCGATCCTGGGGATGCGTCGCCGCGCCATCGCGGCCAAGCTCGACCAGATCGTCGAGTTCGCCGGCGTGGAGACCTTCGTCGACACGCCCGTCAAGCGGTACTCGAGCGGGATGTACGTCCGGCTTGCATTTGCCGTGGCCGCCCACATGGAACCTGAGATCCTCCTGGTCGACGAGGTGCTGTCGGTCGGTGACGCCGAGTTCCAGAAACGATGCCTCGGGCGGATGGAAGACCTCAGTCAGACCGGCCGAACCGTGGTCTTCGTTTCTCACAACCTGCAGACGATCACCCAGCTTTGCGATCGCGCGGTGCTTCTCGAGAAAGGAGGCGTCGTCGCCGACGGGGACTCGTCCCAAGTCGTAGCCGGCTACCTCCAGGCGCACGCAGGGGCAGGCTCCCAGTGGGAAGCGTCCGCGCACGATCCCGGGTACTCGGACGGATCGGTGCGGCTGCGATCGGTTCGCGTGCTGCACGACGATGGGACGCTCGCCGATGTCGTCGATATCCGGACTCCCGTCGGGGTGGAGATCGCGTTCGAGGTGCTCGCCGCTCTGGGCCCGATCGCCCCGAAGATCAAACTCTCCGACAATCAGGGACAGGTGGCGTTCAACGCGATCGACAACAACCAGCGGTGGCGTCAGCCCGTGCCCCCCGGTCGCTACACGACGACAGCATGGATACCGGGGAACCTCCTCGCAGAAGGCCTGATGCGGGTCGATGCCACGGTCGTCGCCGCCGGTACCGCCCGGTTCCAGCATCACGCCGGCAAGGGGGAGGCAGTGTCGTTCCACGTACAGGACCCGGGCGAAGGCGATAGCGCCAAGGGGCTGTTCGTCGGCCAGTGGAAGGGCGCGGTCAGGCCGCTCCTACGCTGGGTCGACGAGGAGCGCTGAGAGGCCGATCTTCCGGGAGCGGTTCAGCTCACCGCGTAACGCTGCGGTGGGTCGAGCCTGTCGAGGCTCCCCGCGTACGTGTAGCTCCGCTCGGTGAGCGAAGCGAGCGACGCCGGCGAGGAGTACGTGGCCGTAGCGAGCACCCGCGGGTCGCTCGTGGACAGCCCGCCGCGGTGGAAGCCGCTCGTGTTGCACAGAATGAGCGTGCCTGCGGGCGCCGTGAACTTGTGGATCTGCTCGGGTGCGACGCGTCGCTCGAGCTCGTCCTCGGCCGGGTAGTTCTCGCCGAGCGGCCGCCAGGCCCACTCGCCGGCGTACGGCCCGGCGCCGGCGCTGCCGGAGACATACTGGAACGGCCCCATGCGCTCGTCCACGTCGACGAGGTAGACGAACGCCTTCAGCAGGTGGCGATCGTTGAAGTCGCGGTGCCAGCGTTGCGAGGCGACCCGCTTCGCGTCCTCCGGCTGAGGGACGGAGAACCACATGTCGACGTACTCCAGCTTGGAAAGCATCCGCAGGTACGCGTTTGCGACGTCGAGCATGCGATGCGAGAGCGCAGCCGCGAACCAGGGGTCACTCTCGTCGAGCGTCACGCCGTAGCTGAGCTTCCGTACGACGAACTCCTTGCCGGGCCGCGTGCGCAACTCCGTCGCCTCCGCACTTTCCGGATCGGCAAGCGCGGCCGCGGTGCGCTCCCGGAAGC
>JBJXGY010000034.1:0-8270 GCA_046160185.1 Gaiella sp.
CCTCCGGCACCGTGATCACGTTCCGCGGCTTCCTGGCCGCCTACGAGGAGGGACGGGACGAGGCGAACGGCGACCCGGACGAGGAACGGCGGCTTCCCTCACTCGAGGTCGGTGCCAGCCTCACGGCAGCCGAGCTCGAAGCCGACGGCCACGCCACCACCCCTCCTGCCCGGTACACAGAGGCAACGCTGACGAAGGCCCTCGAGGATCGCGGCATCGGGCGGCCGTCGACCTACGCCTCGATCCTGGGGACGATCCTCGACCGCGGCTACGTCTTCAAGAAGGGAACGGCGCTCGTGCCGACGTTCCTGGCTTTCGCGGTGACACGGTTGCTCGAGCAGCACTTCGGCCAGCTCGTCGACTACGACTTCACCGCCCGCATGGAGGACGACCTCGATCGCATCGCGTCGGGCGACGTGGAACGTCATGACTGGCTGGAGCGCTTCTATTTCGGCGCCGGCGGGAACCCTGGCCTGCACAAGCTCGTCACCGACCATCTCGACGAGATCGACGCGCGTGCTGTCAACTCGATCGAGATCGGCGAGGGGATCGTGCTTCGCGTCGGACGCTATGGGCCCTACGTCGAGCGAGGTGAGGAGCGCGCGAGCGTTCCGGACGGGTTGGCGCCTGACGAGCTCACGGTGGAGTACGCCGCCGAGTTGCTGGCACAGCCCTCGGGCGACCGGATCGTCGGCCAGGACCCGGAGACTGGCCGGCAGATCGTCGCCAGGACCGGCCGCTACGGCCCGTATGTGACCGAGGTGCTCGACGAGGGTGCAACCGAGAAGCCACGCACCGCGTCGCTGTTTGCATCCATGACCGTGGACACGATCTCGCTCCACGAGGCGCTGCGCCTGCTGACGCTGCCGCGTGTCGTCACCGAGCACGAGGGGGTCGCGGTAGTCGCGGCGAACGGCCGGTACGGTCCGTACCTGAAGCGGGGAGACGAGACCCGGTCGCTGGAGACGGAAGAGCAGATATTCACGGTCACCCCGGAAGAAGCGCTGCAGATCCTCTCGCAGCCGAAGGCCCGCCGCCGCGGCGAGGCGAAGCCACCGCTTCGCGACTTCGGGAAGCTGGAGGAGACAGGCGGCAAGGCGGTGGTCGTGAAGGAAGGCCGCTTCGGTCCGTACGTCACCGACGGCGAGACGAACGCGAGCCTGCGCCGTGGAGACGACCCCGAGACGCTGACCCCCGAGCGTGCGCTGGAGCTGCTCGCAGAGCGCCGTGCCAAGGGGCCGGCGCCGCCGCGAAAGCCGACGCGCCGCACGACCAAGCGCACGCGCGGCTGACAACGGGCGCGCCCCGGCTGTCCCTCGGACGAGGGTTCAAGAAGCCGTGCACGATCCCGACTACCGTGCTAACCTATTACGTCCGCTCGGCGTCCTAGGATTCCGAGCACCTGCTCTCGAGCGAGAGCGTGCGCGCCCGAATCCGCCGATCGGCCAACCGCCACGGAATACACCGCCAGGTGCGCACGTTGTTGTTTGTGACAGTAGCTTCGTCCGCCAGCCCTGGAAATCCGCCAGGTTTCGCCGTACAGTCAGGGATCTTGCAACTCCCGCCGCCGCTCGAAAGGACTGAGAAACCCGCTTGACTCAGAATCAGCTCATCGAACTGCTCGAGAGCGAGCAGCTGAAGACCATCATCGAACGCTCGGAGGAGCGCGGCTGGGTCGATCCCGCCGAGCTCGACCAGCTTGCGCAGGAGCAGGATCTCGCCGAAGACGAGGTCGAGACGATCAAGCACGAGCTCGAAGCGATGGGTCTCGACATCCAGGTTCCGCAGGCAGCCGCCGAGGCGACCGAGAAGGAGAAGGACAAGGAGGCGGCCGAGAACGAGGTGTGGGCGGCCGACCAGCCGGCCGGCGCCGCCGATTCGCTGCAGCTGTTCCTCGCCGACGTCGGCAAGCACAAGCTGCTGACGGCCGCCGAGGAAGTCCAGCTCGCGAAGCGCATCGAGCGCAGCGACCCGACTGCGAAGCGCCGCATGATCGAGTCGAACCTGCGACTGGTCGTCTCCATCGCGAAGGGCTACCGCGGCCTCGGCGTTCCTTTCCTCGATCTCATCCAGGAGGGCACGCTGGGCCTCAACCGTGCTGTCGAGAAGTTCGACTGGCGGCGGGGCTACAAGTTCTCCACGTACGCCACATGGTGGATCCGGCAGTCCGTGCAGCGGGCCGTCGCGAATCACGCGCGGACGATCCGCGTGCCGGTGCACGTCGTCGAGCGGCAGCAGAAGCTGTCGCGCGCGGCGCGCCGGCTCGAGGTCGAGCTCGGCCGCGAGGCGACCAAGGAGGAGCTGGCCGAGGCCACCGGCCTCCCGATCCAGCATGTGGACGAGGCGCTCGGTGCGGCGCATGCATCCGTGTCGCTGAACCAGACGGTCGGTGCGGACGACGAGGGCGAGCTCGGAGATCTCTTCGCTGATCGTGAGGCGGCCGACCCGTTCGACGAGGCCGAGGAGTCGCTGCGGCGGCAGTCGATCCGCCGGGCGCTCGACGCGCTCCCCGAGCGGGAGCGGCGGATCCTCGAGCTGCGGTTCGGCTTCGAGGGAGAGCCTTGGACGCTCGAGGCGATCGGGCACGAGCTCGACCTGACGCGCGAACGCGTCCGCCAGCTGGAGGGCCAGGCACTGTCCCGGCTCGCGGCGCTCCGCGAGCTTGCCTCGCTCGCTGCGTAAGCGGCCTCGTACACCCACCTGACTTCGAAGGCCCCGTCACCGGGGCCTTCGCTGTTGTCGGGCGCACGCTGGTGCGATAGGCTCGCGGTCCCAACAACGGCCAATGCACGGCAGGAGGAATCATGGAGGACACGGGGCAGTCGACAGTGGCGACCGCGGAACCGGCAACAGAGATCGCGGCGCCCGAGGTGGTGTCCTCGCTGGATGTCGGCGCTCGCATCAACGAGATCGTGGCGGCAGCCGAGCAAACCGCACGCCGCCACGTCGACGAGGCGCTGGCCCAGGCGACCAAGCTTCGCGGCGACGCCGACACGGCAGCCCAGGAGACCCGGCGCGCCGCCGACGAGGCAGCCCGGGAGACGCGGCGTTCCGCCGAAGCCCTCCTCGCCGAAGCCCGGAATGCGCAGGAAGCCACGGAGCGCGCTGCGGAGGAGAGCGCGAACAGGATCCGCGAGGTCGAGCAGACGGCTCATCGCCGCGTCGAGACACTGGTTGCCCAGGCCTCCGAGGCAGAGTCGCGGCTGACCAGCGTGTCGGCTGCGCTCCGCAAGCTCGCGGACAGCATCGACGAAGCACTCGGGGCGGGCCGCGTCGAGTCCTCGCTGCTTCAGGATCTGGCACCCGGTCGTGAAGAGCTCGAGAGGCGCTCTTCCGAGGAGCAGCAGGTCGCGGCGATCATCCGCGGCGAGGTCGAGCCACCTGAGGTTCAGGACTGACATCAGGCTCAGCCTGGATCCACCGATATGCCGTCACCGCGGGCGTCCGGCGTGAGGACGCGGTGCATTGCTGACGGGCGGGCCTAGGCCCGTCCGTTGCCGCTGTGAAGCGGCCTGGCCAGCTCAGACGGAACAACCGCCCGCGCAGATCGGTTGATCGAGGATGAATCGCGCGGCAATCAGCGCGGGCTCTGGATCGCGAGCGAAGGCTTCGTCGGCATTTCGCTTGGCCTGGATGTCCGACTTTCGCCCTGGACCCAACCATTTCCCCTGGTTTCGGTCATACTTCCCGGCCGTCGTCATCGAAGGAGGGAGAACCACGTGATACGGAAGATCTGGCTGTCCGGCCTCGCACTCGCCGTCGTGGCGCTTGTGGCCGTGGCCGCCGCATTCGCGGCACCGACACGCTCGCAGGCCGGCACACTCGTCTTCGGCGCCGCATCCGACCCTGTCTCGCTCGACGCCGCCGTCATCTCCGACGGTGAGTCGTTCCGCGTGACGAACCAGATCGTGGAGACGCTCGTCGGTCTCAAGCCGGGCACGACGAAGCTCGTCCCACAACTGGCAACAGGCTGGAAGAAGTCGAACGGCGGCAAGACGTGGACGTTCACGCTGCGCAAGAACGTGCGCTTCCACGACGGCACTCCGTTCAACGCAGCCGCAGTCTGCGCAAACTTCGACCGCTGGTACAACTTCACCGGCGCGCTGCAGAGCTCGTCGGCCTCGTACTACTACAACACCGTCTTCGTCGGCTTCCGCAAGCCCGAGAAGGGGGCGAAGGGGCCGAAGGACGCGCTGTACAAGAGCTGCAAGGCGATCAACGAGACCACCGCGCAGATCAACTTGCGCTACGCCTTCGGCCCGTTCCTGGGTGCGCTCACGATCAACCCGTTCGGCATCCAGAGCCCGACCGCGATGAAGAAGTACGGCGCGGACAAGGGCCGGCTCAGCAAGGATGGCGTGTACGTTCCGCTCGGGACATACGGCACTCCGGGCGGCGTGTCCGCCGGGACGGGCCCGTTCAAGGTGGAGTCGTGGAAGGTGGGCGACAAGCTCGTGCTCGTCCGTAACAACGAGTACTGGGGCAAGAAGGCGATTCTCGACCGCGTGATCGTGGTCGCTATCGCCGACAACGCTGCGCGCCTGCAGGCGCTCCAGACCGGTGAGATCCAGGGCTACGACCTCGTCGAGCCGCAGGACATCAAGACGATCCAGCGCGACTCGGATCTGAAGGTGCTCGATCGACCCGCCTTCAACGTCGGCTACGTGACGATCAACCAGGCCGTGGAGCCGTTCGACAACCTGAAGGTGCGGCAGGCCGTCGCCTACGGGCTCGACCGCGCTCGGGTGGTGAAGGCGTTCTACGCCGGCCGCGGCGAGGTGGCGCACCAGTTCATGCCGCCGTCGGTCCCGGGCTATTCGAACGGCGTCCCGAAGTACACGTACAACCCGGCGAAGGCGAAGCAGCTGCTCGAGGAAGCGGGTGTCACGCTGCCGCTCGAGGTGGAGTTCTGGTATCCGACGGATGTGTCCCGGCCGTACATGCCGGCGCCGGAGAAGAACTTCCAGGCGTTCGCGGCGAGCCTGAACAAGGCCGGCTTCAAGGTGATCCCGAAAAGCGCCCCCTGGCGGCCCGACTATCTGGGTCGTGTCGACGCGGGCACCGCTGGTGCTCTCAACCTGATCGGGTGGACGGGTGACTATGCGGATGCCGACAACTTCGTCGGCACGTTCTTCCGCACCGAGCAGTCGCAGTGGGGCTTCGACGATCCGAAGCTCCGCGACGTGCTGGAGCGGGCGCTCGTGGAGACGAACCTCGAGATCCGTGGCAGCCTGTACCGCCAGGCGAACAACATCATCATGAGGAACGTCTACGGCGTTCCGTACGTGCACACGAAGCCGGCGCTCGCCTTCGCGAAGAACGTGCGCGGCTACGTGGCAAGCCCGACCACGACCGAGTCGTTCGCGACCGTCACGGTCGGTTAGGCCGATGACCCAAGGGGGACCGGCGCGCGTGCCGGTCCCCCTCTACTCTCTCGTCACGTGCTGCGCTTCGTCGTCCGGAGGCTGCTCCTTCTGATCCCGGTCCTGATCGGGCTCTCGATCATCGTCTTCTTGTGGATCAGGGCCTTACCGGGCTCGCCGGCGGAGGCGCTGCTCGGTGAGCGCGCCACGGACGAGTCGATCGCCCAGATCCGCGACCAACTCGGGCTCGACGACCCGCTCTACGTGCAGTACTGGCGGTTCGTGGAGACACGGCTGGGCGGCGACCTGGGAACCAGCATCGTCTCGCGCCGGCCGATCACAACCGAGATCAGCGAGCGCTTCCCGGCAACCGTCGAGCTCTCCCTGGCCGCAGGGTTCTTCTCGATCCTCGCCGGAATTCCGCTCGGCTTTCTCGCGGCCAAGCGCTACAAGACGAAGCTCGACCACCTGAGCCTCGTCCTCTCGCTGATCGGTGTCTCGATTCCCGTCTTCTTCCTCGGGATCCTGCTCAAGTGGCTGTTCGCGGTGAAGCTCGGTTGGCTGCCGTCGGTGGGGCGCCAGGACGTGCTCATCGACGCAGAGCACCCGACAAACTTCTACGTCCTGGACGGGATCGTGACCGGGAACTGGACGGCCGCGTGGGACGCGGTGAAGCACCTGATCCTGCCGGCGATCGCTCTCGGGTCGATCCCCCTCGCGCTGATCGCGCGGGTGACCCGGGCCGCCGTGCTCGACGTGCAGAACGAGGACTACGTGCGCACGGCGAGAGCGAAGGGCATCTCCGGCTTCGACGTCGATCGCCGCCATGTGTTACGGAACGCGCTGCTGCCGGTCTCGACGATCGTGGGGCTCCAGGTCGGGTTGCTGCTCGCCGGCGCGATCCTGACGGAAACCGTCTTCGATTTCCCCGGGATCGGGACGTGGATCCAGGAGTCGATCGAATCTCGTGACTATCCCGTCCTGCAGGGTGGCGTGCTGTTCGTTGCGGTGATCGTGGTCTTCGTCAACCTCATCGTCGACGTGTCCTACGGGCTGCTCAACCCGCGGATCCGCCTGGCGGGCCGTTGATGAGCGTCGCGCCCGCCGAGATCGCCGCCTCCTTCTCCGCTCCTCCCTCCGGGCTCTGGCGGGAGGCTCTGAGCCGCCTGCGCCGGAACCCCGGCGCGCTCGTGGGCATGGTGATCGTCGGGGCTTTCGTGGTGCTCGCCGTCTTCGCGCCGCTGATCGCTCCGTACGACCCGGTCGAGCAGGACCTCGACGCGGTGATCGAAGGATGCTGCCCGGGCCCGTCTTGGGCACATCCACTCGGGGTGGACGACCTCGGCCGTGACGAGCTCTCGCGCATCATCTACGGCGCACGGTTCTCGCTCCTGATCGGGGTCGTCGCCGTCGCCATCGGCCTGTCGGTGGGTTTGGTCTTCGGTGCGCTCGCAGGGTACTTCCGCCGGCTGGACGGGCCGATCATGCGGGTGATGGACATCATGCTTTCGATGCCCGGGTTCCTGATGGCGCTCGGCATCGCGGCGCTGATCGGCGCCGGGCTGGTGGCGGTGATGGTGGCGATCGGCGTTGTCAACATCCCGATCTTCACGCGGATCCTGCGCGGCTCGATCATCGCGCAGCGCGAGAACGACTACGTGCTGGCGGCTCGGGCCGTGGGCGTGCCGAACCGGTCGATCCTGCTCGCGCACATCCTCCCGAACGCTCTCTCGCCGGTGATCGTGGCGGGCACGCTCGCGCTGGCAACGGCGATCATCGACGCCGCAGGCCTCGGCTTCCTCGGTCTCGGGCCGCAGGATCCGGCGACACCCGAGTGGGGCACGATGCTGACCGGCACGGTGCGGTATCTGCAGACCGCACCCTTCCTCGCCTTCTTCCCGGGCATCGCGATCGTGATCGCGGTGATGGGCTTCAACCTGATCGGTGACGGGCTGCGCGAGGCACTCGACCCGAAGTTGAGAGGTCGGGATTGAGTGGGCCACTGCTCGAGGTGGAGGATCTGCGCGTCCGGTTCTGGACGAGCCGGGGAACCGTGCACGCGGTCAACGGGGTGAGCTTCTCGATCGGCGCGGGTGAGACGCTCGGCCTCGTCGGCGAGTCGGGGTGCGGAAAGAGCGTGACCGCGCTCGCCTTGATGGGCATCCTTCCGCGCGCCGCGCGCATCCCGAGCGGCTCCATCCGTCTCGAGGGCCGCGAGCTGCTCGGCCAGTCGGAGCGGGCGTGGCAACGGTTGCGCGGCAAGGACGTGGCGATGATCTTCCAGGACCCCATGACGAGCCTGAACCCCGTGCTGACGATCGGGCGGCAGCTGCGGGAATCGATCGAGGCCCACCTCGATGTGGGGAAAGACGAGGCGCTGCGACGGGCGGCGGAACTGCTCGAGCAGGTCGGCATTCCGTCGGCGAAGGCGCGCCTGAAGGACTACCCGCATCAGTTCTCCGGGGGGATGCGCCAGCGCGCGATGATCGCGATGGCCCTCGCGTGCGAGCCGAAGCTGCTGATCGCTGACGAGCCCACCACGGCGCTCGACGTCACCATCCAGGCGCAGATACTCGACCTGCTACGAGCGCTGGTGGCCGACCGCGGGACGGCGCTGATCATGATCACGCACGATCTCGGTGTCGTCGCCGGGATGTGCGAGCGGGTGAACGTGATGTACGCGGGCACGCTGGTCGAGGCGGGCACTGCGGACGAGGTCTTCTCGGCACCGCGGCATCCGTACACGCTGGGGCTCCTGCAGAGCGTCCCGCGCCTCGACACAGGGCGGAAGCAGAGGCTGGAGCCGATCGCCGGTGCGCCAAGGAACATGCTCAGCGAGCCTTCGTCCTGTCCGTTCATGCCCAGGTGCCGGTTCGCCGCCGAGGATTGCGGCGAACGGCTGCCCCA
>JBJXGY010000035.1:0-7191 GCA_046160185.1 Gaiella sp.
GCAGCGAGCCGCCGAGCACGAGCTTGGCGCCGTTGGAGAGTTTCGAGATGTCCATTACTGGACGTTCCTTTCGTTCGAAGGCTCGCCCGATGCGCGCCGTTCGTCCCCGGTGTACGACGGCGGCAGCCCGTTTCCTGCCGACGGCAGGTCAGGCCATCGTATCGAGGATCGTCGAGATATCCGTCTCGCTGGTCCGGGGATTGACGATCGCGAACCGCGCCACGGTCTCGCCGCGGTGTGTGGTGGGAAGCACGAACGCGAGGTTCGCCTGCAGGAGCCGGTCGGACCAGGCGGCGTAGTCGGCGGGCGACCAGCCGAGCCGGCGGAAGACGAGCACGGTGAGATCGGGCTCGTGCAGCAACTCGTGGGTGCGCGCTCGCCGGCGGATCTCGTCGCGGGAGTACCGCGAGACCTCGAGTGTCCGCTCGATGGCGGCGGTGTACGCGCGGGTACCGTGCGTCGCGAGCGAGAACCAGAACGGCAGGCCACGGGCGCGGCGCGTGAGGTTGATCGCGTAATCGGATGGGTTCCACTCGCCGGTGTGGAGCGGCTCCAGATACCCGGCCTCCTGGGTGTGCGCCCGCCGGCCGAGCTCGGGCTCGCGGTAGACGAGCGCGCAACAATCGAAGGGGGCAAACAGCCACTTGTGCGGGTCGACGACGAAGGAGTCGGCACGCTCGATCCCCTCGAACAGGTGCCGGACGGAGGACGCCGCCAGCGCCGCGCCGCCATAGGCCGCGTCGACGTGCAGCCACAGACCACGCTCGGCACACGCGTCGGCCGCCTCGTCGAGCCGATCGACGACACCGAGATTCGTGGTGCCGGCGGTGGCGACAACGGCGAACGCCTGATCGCCCACCTCGGCCAGCACGCCGCGCAGCGCGTCGCCTCGCATGCGCCCTTCGGCATCAGAGGGCACGAGCGTCACGGCCACGTCCATCACCCTGGCTGCAGCGGCCACAGACGAGTGCACCTGATCCGAGGCGACGACCGTGAACCCACCGGCCGGGGTGCCTCGCCGCTCGCGGATCGTGTGCCTGGCCGCGACGAGCGCGGAGAGATTCCCCGTCGTCCCGCCCTGCGTGAACACGCCGCCGGCGGCCGGCGGGAACCCGGCCAGGTCGGCCACCCAGCGAAGCGCCTGGTTCTCGGCATAGACAGCCCCGGAGGCCTCGAGCCACGAACCGCCGTACAGCGACGACGCGCCGACCACGAGGTCGAACAGCATGGCTGCCTCTGTAGGAGCGGCCGGGATGAAGGAGAGAAACCGCGGGTGGTCGACGGAGATGCAGGCGTGTGAAAGAACATCGGAAAACAGCTCGAGCGCGCGCTCGCCACCGATGCCGTCCGCGGTGATCGTCTCGCCGACCGCGGCGGTGAGCTCGGCATGTGTGCGGGGCGCATCGAGGGGGACGGGATCGAGCCGGAAGCGCTCCTCGGCGTAGGCGAGGATCGCCTCGGCCAGGCGCTCGGCGTCGGCGGAGTGCTGGTGCACGCGGTGGAGTCTACGATCCAGCTCGCCCAGTAGGCTGACCGACCATGGATTCCGGCGAGGTGTTGAGGGACGTCGGGCTGATCCTCGCTGCGGGCCTCGTCGCGGTGCCGATCGCCGCCGTTTCGAGGCTTCCGATCATGATCGTGCTCGTCGCCCTCGGTGCCCTCGTGGGGCCGTCGGTGCTCGACTGGGTCGAGAACCCTGTGAGCGGGCTCGGGGCGCAACTCGTCTTCACCTTCGGCGTCTCGTTGATCCTCTTCCACGGCGGCATAGGCATCTCGCTGCGGGTGATCCGCCAGACGGCGATCGGGCTCGGGTTGCTCGTCCTCCCGGGGGTGATGCTCACCGCTGCGATCGTCGCCGTGGCGGCGATGCCCCTGTTCGGCGTCGACTTCAAGGTCGCCCTGCTCGTCGGGGCGGTTCTCGCGGCAACCGACCCGGCGATCCTGATCCCGCTCTTCGACCGCATTCGGCTGCGCCCCAAGGTCGCGCAGACGGTGATCGCCGAGTCGGCCTTCAACGACCCGACCGGGACGGTTCTTGCGCTGACCGTGGCGAGCGTGATCAGCGCCGGCAACGTGGGGCTCGGCGAGCCGGTCTGGGAGTTCGTCAGGGAGCTGGCGCTGGGAGCGGGGGTGGGCATCGTGGCCGGGCTGGTGATCGCGGGCATGCTCTCGACACACCTCGTGGGCGTCTGGCGTGAGTCGCCGGCAGCGGTCGTGGTGGCGCTGGTGGCGCTGATGGTTTTCACGTCCGAGGAGATCGGCGGGTCCGCGTATCTGGCTGCGTTCGTGATGGGGCTCGTGGTCGGCAACATGGAGCTCTTCGGCTTCGGACGCCACGACGCGCACAAGCACGCGTTCGAGTCGTTCGTCTCCCAGGTGGCCGAGCTGGCGGTGCTGGCCGTCTTCGTCACCCTTGGGATCAACCTCCCGTTCGACGTGCTGTGGGACAATCTCTGGGCGGGCCTCGCGCTGATGGTCGTCTTCGTCTTCGTGGCGCGGCCGCTGACTGTCCTCGTCTGCCTGCTGCCCGACCGGCCGGGGCGCTGGACGCGCGAGGAAATGACCTTTCTCGCCTGGTGCCGCGAGACCGGCGTCGTCCCGGCCGCGGTCGCCGGGCTGCTGCTGTCGCGCGGGATCGAGGGCGCTGAACTGGCGACGGCGATGGTGGCGCTGGCGATCATCGTCACCCTGCTCCTGCAGGCGACGACGGCGGGGTTGGTGGCACGAACGCTGGGCTTGCTGGAGCCGTGAGCGTTCGCAATTCGGGTGGGGACGGCCCGGCGCCGCGCGAATCGTTCCGTCGCTCGCAAGACACGTTCACCCGCCCGACAGCACGGCGCAAGGTTTGCCTCCTACCGTCGCGGTCATACCCGATGGGAAGGAGATCCCACATGAAACGCATGTTCGTCCTGCTTGCCGGTCTGCTCGCTGCCTCCGCGCTGGTCGCCGGATCCGCCGTGGCCGATGACGACGACGGCGAAAGCGCCGCGACGAAGACCTGGCAGGTCACGGTCACCAACCTCACACCGCCCGGACCGGGCGCGCCCGGCTCCCAGCCGCTCTCGCCACCCCTTGTGGTCGTACACACAAAGCGGGCAAACGTGTGGAGCGTCGGCACGATCGCCAACCACGGCGTTGCGGCAATCGCAGAGGACGCCAACAACGAGGTACTCGAGGCGGCGCTACCGTCAGTGCCAGGGGTGACGAGCGTGAGCACCGTGGCGGGCGGGCCGATCCCCTCGGGAGCGTCACGAACGTTCTGGGTGCGAACCGCGGGCCAGGCCAACCGGCTCAGCCTGCTCACGATGCTGGTGAACACGAACGACGCGATCACCGGGCTTGATTCGCTCCGGCTCTCAGGTCGTGGTGGAACGACCATGGTCGGCGCCTACGACGCGGGGAGCGAGAAGAACAACGAGCGCAAGACACACATTCCGGGCCCGTGCTGCGGCAACCCCTTCGTGCGTGACCCGGAGGGCGCGCTGATCCGGCACCACCGCGGCCTCACGGGTGCCGGCGATCTCGATCCGGCGGTCTACGGCTGGAACGGCGCGGTCGCGAAGATCGTGGTCGAACGCGTGGGCTGATTCCCGGGAAGCTGGTTCAAGGCGACGAGCAGGAGACCCTTGCAACACTGTGTTGCAAGGGTCTCCGCGCCCGCGCCTCCAGCCCAGCGAGGGCCGCTTGGGCTACCCACCTTGCGGGGACAGTCCCCCTGCGGAAACGGGACAGTCCCCTGCCGCGTCGTACGTCAGTCCAGGTAGGCGGCCGCGCCGCGCTTGAAGAGGCCGCGCGCGATCACCAGCCGCTGGATCTCACTCGTGCCCTCCCAGATGCGATCGACCCGGAGCTCCTTGAAGAACCTGGCCGCCGGGTTCTCGAGCATGTAGCCCCGGCCCCCATAGGCCTGCAAGGCGCGGTCGGCGACCCGGCCCGCCATCTCGGAGGCGAAGAGCTTCGCCATCGCCACCTTGCCGTGCACGATCTTGCGGTCCTCGAACGTGTCGAAGGCGTGCGCGGCGTGGTACGTGAGCAGGCGGGCGGCGAGCAGCTCGGTGAGCGAGTCGGCGAGGGGGAAGGACATGCCCTGGTGCTGCGCGAGCGGGGCACCGAACGCCTCGCGCTCCTGCACCCACGCGGCAGCCAGGTCGAGCAGGCGCTGGGCCGCTCCGCAGCAGCGGGCGGCGATGAAGAGGCGCTCGACGGTGAACCACTCCCGTGCGCCCTCGCCGCCGCCGTCTGGTACGCGGTTCGCCTCGGGCACGCGCACATCGGTCAGCGTGATCTCGGGGTGCTGGTCGAGGTAGGGGTCGTGCAGGAACGCAGGCGTCCGAGTGATCTCGAAGCCGGGACGGTCCGGCTCGACGAAGAAGAGCAGTTGCTCACTCTCGTCCTTCGCCAGCACGAGGTAGAAGCCCGGCGTGCCCTCGCTCGTCACGAACCACTTCTCTCCGTTCAGCACCCACTCGTCGCCGTCGCGACGTGCCGTCGAGGAGAGATTGGCGACGTCGGAGCCAGCGCCGGGCTCGGTCACCGCCCACGCCTCGTGGTACTCGCCGCGAACCACGGGCATCACGAAGCGCTCGACCTGCTCCGGCGTCGCGATCTCCAGCAGCTCGCGGGGCCCGCGCTCGACGACGGCGAACCCGAGCCCGTTCGTGGCCTTGCCGCTCTCCTCCTCGAGCGCAACCTGACCGAGCATCGACAGCCCGCCCCCGCCGACCGAGACAGGCATGTTGAGCATGGAGAACCCCTCGTCGCGGGCCAGCCGCCGCATGCGGCTGGTGTCGTCGGCGTCGATCCTGCCGGCGGCGGCGATCCTCTCCTCGAGCGGGTACACCTCCCGCTCGATGAAGCGGGCCACGCGCTCCTTCAGTGCGCGGATCTCGTCAGGAAGCTCGGGAACGATCACGGCCAGACCCTTTCGGAAGGACGACACGACGCTCGGCGGTCAATCCTGACCGCGCGGTCAGGACGCTACCGCCGCGAGCCTACCGGCTGCGTCGTATCCCTCGAGCAGCGCCTCCTCGAGACCGCGCGGGGAGCAGCAGTCGCCCGCCTCGAGTACCGGGACGCCGAGGGTGTCGAGCTCCACCGCCGGGGCGTCGTTCGGCACCCGGCCAAGGGCGAGCACGAGGAGATCGGCGGGCAGCTCGAGCCCAAGCTCCGGTGCAAAGACGTTCCTCAACGCGACCTCGCCCCCGGCGGCCCCGGCGAGCTCCTGATGCTGGAGAATGCGGACACCAGCCCGGTAGAGACGCTGCAGCACGCGATTCCGCCGGTACTGATGCAACCACTCGCCGACCGCGACCGAGGCCACGGCAAGCGCGACCGCGTTTCCGCGCGCGGCGAGCAGCTCGGCCGCCTCGACGCCGGACGCGTCTCCTCCCCAGTCGGCGACCACCACCCGCCGGCCGGTCGGTGGATGCTCGAGCACGTGCCAGCTCTGAACGACCTCGATGCCGGCGAGCGGAAGGTCGGGACGGTACGGGAGTGCGCCGGCTGCGACCACCACCGCGTCGGCGCCGAGCCCGGCTACGCCGGCGCGTGACACCTCCGCGTCCAGCACGATCTCCACGCCACGGCGCACCGCCCGCGCCTCGAGCCAGTCGAGCAGCAGACGCGCCGCCCCACCGAACCCGGGCCCGAAAGCGGCCACGGCCGTCTGGCCGCCGACGCGATCCGCTCGTTCGAGCACAGTGACCTCGTGCCCGGCTGCGGCGGTCTCGCAGGCGGCCATCAGACCGGCGGGGCCGGCGCCCACGACGACCACGCGCCGTGCGGTCTCCGTCCTACGGCGGGCGCCGCGGCTGCGCTCACGCCCCGTCACAGGCTGCACGACGCACGCGATCGGTGTCCCCTCGTGGTAGTGGGCGATGCAGCCGTTGCAGCCGATGCACGGCCTGATCTCCTCGGCTCTGCCCCGGGCCACCTTGTGGACGAAGCCGGGATCGGCGATCAGCGCCCTCGTCATCCCGACCACGTCGGCGACACCGCTCTCGAGCAACGTCTCTGCCTCGTCGGCGCGGGTGATCCGCGAGGTCACTACCAGCGGGACCCGCCGCGGGAAGTCTCTCGCCGCGTCGGCGATCGTCGCTGCCGGCTCGGGGAAGGGAGGCGCGATCCCGACCGAGCCCAGGTACGAGTCGGAATGACCGAGCGCGAGTGAGACATAGTCGACGTCCTCGCCGGTCAGCACTTCGGCCATTCGGCGCCCAGCGCTCCCATCGGCGGACAGACGCACACCCAGCACCAGGCCCGGAAGCGCCAGCCGCACCGCGCGTACCACAGCGAGCAGGAACTGCGGGCCGGCTGACCACTCATCCTCTCGACGGTTCGTCGCTGGGGTCATGAACTGCTCGATCAGGTAGTGGTGCGAGGCGCTGATCTCGACCCCGTCGAGGCCACCCTCCGCCGCCAGCTCCGCCGAGCGGGCGAAACCCTCCACGATCTCCTCGATCTCCGGCGGCCGGAGCGCCCGTGGCTCGGTGCGGAATCGCGCACTGGGGACGGCGGACGGGGCGAGCGCGGGCGCGCGTGGCGGGCTCGCGATCTGCTCGCGGCCGCCGTGAAAGAGTTGCGTGAGCAGCACGGTGCCATGCGGCCGTACCGACTCCGCCACCTTCCGGTACCCGGCGACGATCTGCGGCAGGTAGCCGCCGAGCGTGTGCGGTGTCAGCAAACCCGACGGGTGCACGGCCGTCGCCTCCAGCACGATCAGCCCGGCGCCGCCGCGAGCCCGGAGCTCGTGGTACGCGATGAAGTCGTCGGTCGGCAGATGCTCGTGGACGAGGGTGGTCTGGTGCGACGTCGAGGCGACGCGGTTCGGCAGCTCGACCGGCCCCAGCGCGAGGGGCCTCAGCAGAGCGGAGGTCATTGCACGGCGGCGAACGCCGAGCGCTCCGCGTCGGTCAAGGGCCGTGAGGTGCCCGACTCCCGGTCGCGGGCGACGAGCACGGCCTCGGCTTCGGCGGAGAGCGCGCCGTCCCGAAAGCGCACAGCCTCCCGGGTCGTCACGCTCGAGGTGCCGATCTTCAGCAGCTCGCACGATGCGTGCACGCGATCATGCTCCTGCCGCAGCTCGCGCCGGAAGTCGATTGCCACGCGCGCCAGGACGAAGTCCCAGACGCTGTCGCCGCTGCCGAGCACGTGCTCCAGCCATTCGTCGCGAACCTCTTCGAGGTAGGTCGC
>JBJXGY010000036.1:0-2892 GCA_046160185.1 Gaiella sp.
ACGATCACCGTCTCGTCGCTCATCGCGGGCACGTACGCGCCTCCGGCCGTGCACGAGCCGAGGACGGCCGCGATCTGCGGGATCCCGGCAGCCGAGAGCCGGGCCTGGTTGAAGAAGATGCGCCCGAAGTGGTCGCGATCCGGGAACACCTCGTCCTGTGCCGGGAGAAAGGCACCGCCGGAGTCGACGAGGTAGACGCACGGCAGCCGGTTCTCGTGCGCGATCTCCTGCGCCCGCAGGTGCTTCTTGACGGTGATGGGGAAGTAGGTGCCGCCCTTGACCGTGGCATCGTTCGCCACGACCACGCACGGGCGCCCTTCGATCCAGCCGACACCCGTGACGATCCCGGCGGCCGGTGCCTCGCCGCCGTACAGCCCCTCTGCGGCCAGCGGCGAGAGCTCGAGGAACGGCGCGCCCTGGTCGCAGAGCCGGTCGATCCGCTCGCGGGCGAGGAGCTTGCCGCGTGAAAGGTGCCGCTCGACCGCCGCCGCGCCGCCGCCGGCGCGCACCCGTTCCAGCCGGGCTTCGAGGTCGGCGATCAGCTCGAGGTGTGCTTCGCGGTCGTCACTGACGGTCATGTGGTTGCCTCCTCTGCGTGCACCGTGGCCAGTATCTGGCCGAGCACCACCCGGTCGCCGGCCGCCAGGTCCAGCGCGGCCACGATGCCGTTGTGCGGGGCAGCCACGGGTAGCTCCATCTTCATCGACTCGAGGACGAGCAGCACCTCGCCGGTCTCCACACGCTGCCCGTTCCGCGCTTCGACGGCCACGACCATGCCAGGCATCGGCGCTACCAGGGCATCGTTCGATGCCTCGAGCGACGTGCGGCCCGCGCCCGCGACGCTGAATGCGCAGATGCTCCCGGCGCACGAGACCCAGAGGGCCGCCTCGTCTCGAGCCCAGGCGCACGGATACGTGACCGCGTCGACCTCCACGGTGAAGTGGCGTGACCCGAAGGCGACGAGTCGTGCCCGCCGCGATTCGACCGCCGCTGCCGAGGTGACGGTCGCGCGATCGCCGTCAAGGGCGAGCGCGTATCGCACTCCGGCGCTGTCGCCGAGGCTGACACGGAAGTTCGAGGCGCTGCCGCTGAGGCTCCAGCCGAAGGGCACGGTGGAGGCGGCAGCGTGTCGCTGCCGTGCCTCCTCCTGCAGGACGAGCGCGGCGGCGATTGCACACGTGCCGGATGTCGTGCTCTCAGTGGCCTCGTGGGCGATGCGCTCCACGAGTTCCGTGTCCGGCTTGCCCATGCGAACCTCCTCCTGGTCGAGCAGCCGGTGGAGGAAGTCCTGGTTCGTCCGCACACCCAACGCGAGCAGCCCGCCGGGGCCGAGCGCCTCCCTGAGCCGCCTGCGGGCTACCTCGCGCGTCCTCCCGTGCGCGACGACCTTCGCCAGCAGCGGATCGAAGTCGGTGGTCACGACGGATCCCTCGCCGACACCGGAGTCGATGCGAATCCCCTCGAGCTCGGGTGGCTCCCAGGCCACGAGCCGCCCCGCCGCAGGGAGGAAGCCGGCCGCCGCGTCCTCCGCGTAGAGACGTGCTTCGATCGCATGGCCGGTCGAGACGATCTCCTCCTGGGTGAACGGCAGCGGCTCGCCGGCCGCGATCCGCAGCTGGAGCTCGACGAGGTCGAGCCCGGTGACCGCCTCGGTGACGGGGTGCTCGACCTGGAGACGGGTGTTCATCTCGAGGAAGAAGAAGCCATCGTCTTCAGGGGAGACGAGGAACTCGATGGTCCCCGCTCCGAGGTAGCCGCAGCCCGTGGTCAGCGCCACAGCCGATTCGCCGAGCCTCCGCCGGACGGCTGGTTCGAGACCGGGCGCCGGCGACTCCTCGATGATCTTCTGGTGGCGACGCTGGAGGCTGCAATCGCGCTCGCCGAGGTGGACGACGCTGCCGTGTCCATCGGCCAGCACCTGCACCTCGATGTGGCGCGGATGCTCGAGCAGACGCTCCGCGAAGACTCTCCCGTCACCGAACGCCGCGCGTGCCTCTCGGCGCGCACCGTCCAGGGCAGGCCCAAGATCGTCCGGCGTTCGTACCATCCGCATGCCCTTCCCGCCACCGCCGGCGACGGCCTTGAGCAGCACCGGGAGCCCGTTGGTGCGGCAGAACGCCACGATCTCGGCATCGCTCGGGTCATCGCCCGTCGTTCCCGGAAGAACCGGAACGCCACTCGCCGCTGCGAGCGCCCGAGCCTGCGCCTTGTCACCCATGGCGGCGATCGTGTCGGCGGACGGGCCGACGAAGACGATGCCGGCGGCCGCACACGCTCGCGCAAAGTCCGGGTTCTCAGAGAGGAACCCGTACCCCGGATGGATGGCATCGACGCCGGCGCGGACAGCGGCGTCCACGATGCGCTCGCTCGACAGGTAGGCCGCGCGCGGGGTCTCGCCCTCGATCCGGATCGCCCGGTCGGCGGCGAGCGTGTGCGGGGCGCCGGCGTCGGCGTCGCTGAAGACCGCGACCGACTCCACGCCGAGCGCGGCCAGTGTCCGTGCGATCCTCACTGCGATCTCGCCCCGGTTGGCCACGAGCACGCTGTCGAACATCACAGACCGAGAGCGCGCGCGATGACAAGGTGCTGGATCTCGTCCGTTCCTTCCCCGATCGTGAGGATCTTTGCGTCGCGGTAGAACCTGCAGACCGGGAACTCCTCGATGTAGCCGTACCCGCCGTGGATCTGCACGGCGTCTTCCGCGGCCCGCACTGCGACCCGCCCCGACTTCAGCTTGGCCTGCGCGGCTGCGAGCGTGAAATCACGACCGGCATCCTTGTCGAGGGCCGCCTTGTAGGTGAGGAGACGGACGGCTTCGATCTCCGTGGACAGATCCGCAAGCTTCGCCTGGATGGCCTGGAAGCGGCCGATGGGGCGGCCGAAGGCGACCCG